>JAUVUS010000132.1 GCA_030600865.1 Bacteroidales bacterium
ACCATAAATATTATCCCAATAATTGAAAAAACATTTATAGTAACTGTTTGTCTCACAGGTTCTGATTCGAAATTACCGGGAATATTACAGCGAATTATTTTATTTATTTTGTTTAAAGTTTCTCTCATTATAAGTCATTAGATTCTAACAATTTATTTTTAAAAATAAAGAACTTTAGCAAATAAGCAAATATATTTTTGATGTATTATGATGAATGTAGTGATAAAAAATTTTAATCGTTTAGGAATTCATCTAGTAAAGAATAATAGGAAAGAAATTTATTATAACCATTTTTAGAAGTGATTCTGACTCAAAGCTTCCAGAAATTACTCCTGTTATTATGTTATTTAAAATTTTATTAATCTTCCTCATCAGTATTCAGGATTATTCTACAAAATATTTATTAATTAAATCCAGTAGTTTTTCCCTTTTAATGGGTTTAGCTATATAATCATCGCAACCGGCTTCTAAACTCATTTTTTCATCATTTTCCATAGCAAAAGCTGTTTGAGCAATAATTGGAATTTTACTATCTATTTTTTTTATCCTTCTTGTTGCTTCTAATCCATCCATTTCCGACATTTTTATGTCCATTAAAATTAAATCAATATTATTTTTTTGAAATAACTCAATAGTTTCAAATCCGTTTAATGCATGAATTAGTTTAACATTAGTTTGGGAAAGTAATACCTCAAGATACCTGTAGTTGCTTTTTTCATCTTCAGCTATTAAAATAGTTTTATCAGACCAATTATAATTAAGATTATCATCTTGTTGTTCACTTACAGTTTTTTCTTGGTTTGAGATTTTAATATAAGGGATAGAGAAATAGAATGTTGAACCTTTATCGATTTCTGATTCAATCCAAATATGTCCACCAAGTAAATGTGATATATTTTCACATATAGATAAACCTAAACCTGCTCCACGATATAGTTTAGTTTTATTATTTTCCAGTTTTGTAAATCGGCTAAATATAATTTCTTGGTTATTTTCAGATAGGCCAATCCCGGTATCTTTTACATAAAATACAATTGAAGGATTTTTCAGATTTTCATTAAGCGTATAACCAAATTCAATAAATCCTTTCTCAGTAAATTTTAAGGCATTATCGATTAAATTTGTAAAAATCTGTTGAATTCGCAATGGATCACTATAAACTGTAAAATCAATGTTATCTACTCCAATTTTTAATTTTAATTCGATATCCTTATTAACCAAGGTTTTTTCCTTTTCAGAAAATAGTTCTAACAACTCATAAAGTTGCTTATTAAGTTTATAGTTTTTCTTATTTATGTTAAGTTGTCCGGCTTCAATTTTGGCAATATCAATAATATCGTCAATTAAATGTAATAATGTGTTACTGTTATTTACAATATGTAAAATTAATTCGCTTTTCTCTTTAGCATTAAAATCTGTATCATTTAGTAAATTTGAAAATCCAATAATTGCATTCATTGGAGTTCTAATTTCATGCGACATGTTGGCTAAGAAAGCAGATTTTAATCGATCTGATTCTTCAGCTTTTTCTTTTGCGATTTCAAGTTCTCCTGTTCTTTCTTTAACGAGTTGGTCGAGTTTATTTCTGTGTTTTTCCAGTTCTGTATTTTGGTCTTCAATAGAATCACGTTGTGCGGTAATTTCTTCCTGTTTTACTTCTAAATCAGCTTGTTTTTCCTCAAGCTGAGTATTTAATTCATAAAGATCTTTAGTTCTTGTCCTTACAGTATGTTCAAGAAGAGTATTTTGTGCTTTAATACTTTGGATTCTAATTCTGTACAATACATAAATTATAAGCATAATTAATATTATTGTACTAATTCTAAACCATATTGTTTTCCAATAAGGAGGTAGTATTGTGATTTTTATTGAAGTATCCTTTTCGTTCCAGTAATCGTCAACATTTGATCCTTTTACCCTAAATATGTATTCTCCGGGAGGTATTCCATTAAATGAAACATGGTTTTTTGTACCTATATATATCCAGTCTTCGTTCAAGCCTTCTAACATATATGCATACTTATTATTATTTATTTGATTATAGTTAATAGCAACAAAATCAAATGAAAATATATTTTGTTTATATGTTAGTTCTATTTCGTTTGTTAACGAAATATCTTTTTTTAAGATAAATTTTTTATCTATTTCTTTATTGATAGGAACTATTTTGTCAAATAAATAAAATTCGGTTATAATAACATCAGGAATTATTTTACTTTCTTTTATACTATCAGGATTAAATATAGTAAGGCCGTTAATACCTCCAAAATAGATTAATCCTTTACTATCTTTGTATGAAGCACCAAATCTGAATGCATTACTCTGTAATCCATCGTGTTTATGATAGTTTTTAAACTTCATAGTTTTTCGGTTGAATTTTGCCATTCCGTTATTTGTGCTTAACCAAATATTTCCGTTGTTATCTTCTTGCATACCATATATCACAGAATTGCAAATACCATCTTTTTCAAGATACCTTTTTAAAGTTTTCGTTTTTATATCATAGTGTACTAAGCCATTATTTGTAGCTAACCAGAGTTTTTCGCCTATTTCGTCGCTGCATTCAGATATACAGAAAATAGCATCTTTATTCAGGCTGTTTTTTGTATCGGTTTTTGATGTTTGATATTTTATTTTATTGTTTTTAGTATCAAAAATATACAGGCCTCCATATGCTCCTATCCAGAGTGTTTCGTTAGTATCTTCAAAAGTATATCTAATATCACAATTAGGTATGTCTTTATGTACGTTAGTATCTGTTAAAAAATATATAACACTATCTTTATTTCTTATATATTTCCCCAAACCTATGCGTGAAGATAACCATATATTTCCCTTATTGTCTTCGCCAATATGCCATATTTGGTTTTGTATTTTATGTTTATTCTCAGGGTTTGGATATTGAATAAATTTTCTTTTTTTTCTATCAAATCTGGACAGTCCATTACTTGTGCCAATCCATAATAAGTTGAAACTGTCTTCAAAAAGTGAGTTGATTAATATATTTGGATTGTCAGGATCAGGATTAAAAATAGGATAATGAGTGAAAAGTTTTTTTTGTGGATCGCATCTTTCCAGAAAGCCAATGGTACCTAGCCAAAGTATGTTGTCACGAGTTTTACATATTGAAAATATATCATTATTAAATAAACTATTAGTATCCTCGGAATCTTTATTTATATGAATAAATGCTAAGGGATTAAGATTTACCCAATTTACTCCGCCACCAAATGTTCCTATCCATAAATTATGGTCGTTATCTTCAAAAATTGATGATGTAATATCAAAACTTAAACTTTGAGGATTTGAGGGGTTATGCTTGTAAATAGTAGTCAGGTTTTTTTGTTTATCGTATTTTAGCAAGCCCCAGCTTGAAGCTATCCATATTTTGTTATTATAATCTATGAAAAGATTATATAAATTATTTGTACCGGTGTTTTTATTATTCGATAGTGTAGTATTGTGTAAGGTAAAACTATTGTTTTTAGGATTAAATTCATTTAATCCATTATTTGTTGTTATCCATAAATTCCCCGATTTATCTTCTTTTATATCTATAACAATGTTACTACTTAAACTTTTGGGATTGTCAGGCTTATGGAAATATTTTTCAAATTGATTTTTATCAGGGATAAACTTATTAAGCCCGTTAATGGTAGTAAACCATAAATTTCCCGATTTATCGCGTAAAACAGAGAATACTAAATTGCTGCTTATACTTTTGGGTTTTTTAGAGTCATGCTTATAATGAGTAAATTTTCCTGTTTTTTTATCATAATAATCTATTCCCCCCAAATTAATTGATATCCATATTCCTCCTAAAGGGTCAGGATACAAATTTATTATTACATCACCGGATAATCCATTTGGATTCCCGGAATTATGATTATACCGTTCAAAATTGTCCTGTTCATAATTGTACTTACATAATCCTCCTTCTGTTCCAATCCATAATTCTCCGTCTATATCTTTGCATATTGATGTTATATAATTATTAGTTAAGCTGGATGAATCATCGGGGTCGTTTTTATATATAGTAATATTGTAACCATTATAACGGTTAAGTCCGTTTTCTGTTCCAAACCACATAAATCCGTATTTATCCTGACAAATTGATACTATAGCATTTTGTGATAAACCATCATCTATGGAAATATGATTAAATTTCAGATTTTGTTTTTGTGCGAATGAATTTAACGAGATGAGAATCAAGATAGAAAGTATTACAAAATGCTTACTTACTGAAACTCTGTGCTTTAGTAGTACATTCATTGGTTTAATGATTTATTACATCTATCAATATAGTCAAAATTATTTTCTTCACATTTTGCAACCGCATCTTGCCCGTTTTCTGCATGTATAATATTTATCTTAGTACTTGATAATATTATTCTGAAATAACGGAATTTCTAAATAAAATGTAGTTCCTTTATTTATTTCAGATTCAACCTTAATTTTACCATCAAGTAATTCAATCAAATGCTTGCAAATTGAAAGGCCCAAGCCTGTTCCTCCGAATAATTTTCGTTTATCATCTTCAACTTTTGAAAATCTTGCAAAAATATAACTCAATTGTTTCTCTGTTATTCCAATGCCTGTATCTTTTACATATACGGTAATATATTCGTTATTTATTGTATGCCCTATTTCTATGGAACCTTTCTCGGTAAATTTTATAGCATTTTCAACCAGATTTTTCAATATTTGTTTTACTCTGATTGGATCAGAATGAATAACTACATTATCCTGAATGTTACTATTTAAAATAAATTCCAATTTTTTATTTTTAATGATTTCGAAAAAAGAATAATAGATATCATTTAATAATTCAACAAGGCTGAATTCTGATTTATCAATTCTGATTTGATTAGTTTCAATTTTAGCTAAATCCAAAATGTTGTCAATTATGTTTAGCAAGGAAAAACTATTTTTAGTTATCTCATTAGTTAAATTTGTTCTGGTGTCTGGGTCAATATTGTTTTCTATTAGCAGATTTGAAAAACCAATGATAGCATTCATTGGGGTTCTTATTTCATGCGACATATTTGCCAGAAACGAGGATTTTAAACGATCACTTTCTTCAGCTTTTTCTCTTGCAATCTCTAAATCCTTTGTTCTTTCTTTAACTATCTTTTCTAAATGATTACGATGTTTTTCCAATTCATCATTTTGTGCACGTATTTCTTCTTTTTGCTGAATAATTTCCTTTGTTCTTTCATTAACAATTTGTTCTAATTCCTGATTAAATTTAATCAGTTCGTTTTTTGCTTTATTCAGATTGCCAATCACCTCATTTGCTGCAATTGCCGGTTCATTAAATTCAGAGAAAAATAATTTTTGGATATCAATTTTTGTTGATTTTGCAACTGCTTCCTTAAAGAAGTTTGAAAATATCGCAAAACTTTCTTGTGTTTTATTAGCAACATATCTGGCAATAATCAGAAGTATAAAAATCAAAAAACCAAATATGCCTACAATGCCTACAATATAACGTGTAAGCATTTTTTTTGCAACTTCATGTTCTCTTAAAATAATCTTGTCGATATCTTCAAGATATATACCTGTTCCAATCATCCATTCCCATTCTGGAATTCCCTGCACATATGAAATCTTTGGAGTTGGAACTTTTGCATTGGGTTTGTACCAAGAGTAAAAAATAAATTCTCCTTCAGGGTTCTCTACTGCTTTACGTTCTTCCTGAACAATTTTAACTCCATCAGGATCGGTAATATCCCATTGGTTTTTACCAATCATGTCTCTTTGAACATCGTTCATTAATGTTGTTCCATCATAGGAAACAACAAAAATATAACCGTCATTGTTAAAGCGAATTTTGGCAATTTGCTCCAAAATTGCATTCTGAAGTTTTTGAATAGAGTCTCCATTTATTTTTTCAAAGAGAGATTTTTCGTAATTAATAAAATCGACAGTGAGGTTTACATGACTTTTTAATGTCTTTTTCTTGCCATTAATATAAATATTCTTTTTTTCTTCAATGTCTTTATTAACTCTTTGTAGTTCATTAACAACTAAAAACAAAGCAAAAGATCCTAATATAACAGCAATAGATATTGCAGTATAGAAAAATAAGGTTCTGGTAATACTACGTTTCCTTTTTCCCATTGTGCTTATAATGTACTTAAAATTAGGGTATAAATTATTTATAAAAAAGAACTTTTACAAATAAGCTTTTATGTTTTTGATATACGCATAAAATTTAATGATTAAAATATGTGATTTTAACCAGTAAAGTATATTTTTAGAAATAAGGTAGTTAAAATGAAATTAATAAAGATTGTTTTTTTCAGGTATTACAATCCATAAAATAATATATACAATAATTCCCGGGAACGCTACACTAAAAATACTTAGAACCAGATACAGTATTCTAACTAAGGCTATATCCCAACCCAAATATTCGGCTATCCCGGCACAAACGCCAGCGATAACCTGATTCTGTGATCTTGTAAGTTTTCTTTCGTACATTTTTCTTATAATTTATCTATACAATGTGAACGATTTTATACAAATTTTGTTAAAGAATAATATCTTATTGAAAAACAATAAACAAAAAATGTATTTTTACAAATCAAATTTAAAAAATGAATTTAATATGAGAAAAATTATTTCAATTAAAAAAAATGCATTAATTATTTTAAGCTTCATGCTTATATTATCTTGTACAAATAATTCTACCATGATTCCACCTGTTGCAAAGAAAATTCCAAAAGAACTAACGATTCATGAACATACCCGGGTTGATAATTATTTTTGGTTAAATGAGAGAGAAAATTCTGAGGTTATAAAATATCTCGAAGATGAAAATGCCTACACGAAATCAGTATTGAAACCTACCGAAAAATTTCAGAAAGATTTATTCC
>JAUVUS010000275.1 GCA_030600865.1 Bacteroidales bacterium
GAATAGTACCTGCGCCCTGTTTACAATAGATTCATGCCCTACCGTAAACGGGTCAAATGTTCCGGGGAATACAGCTATTTTGTCCATAATTTTATTTTTAAGTTGATGTAACAAACTTAATACATTTGTTTGAAATATGCAGGAACTTTTATTAAATGCGATCCATACCAGGAGAATTCCTTTCCGTCTACCAATATCACTTTGGTAAAAGGGAAATCTCTTTTAAACTCTACAACATGATCATCTGTAAAAGAATATGGTTCTGTAGACAACAGTATATATTCAGGTTTTTTATTTCTAATTTCTTTAACAGAAATTATTGGATATCTTTCTTTCCTGTTTGCAAAAACATTTTCACAACCTGCCCTATTTAACATATCATTTATAAAAGTATCACTATTAATAGTCATTATCGGATTATTCCAAATTAAGTACACAACTTTTCTTTTCGAAGCAATAGTCTTTTTTAATTGTTTAAACTGATGTTCAATATTTTCTATTAACAAATTTGAAATTTTCTCCTTATCAGTTAAAATTCCAATATCTCTAATAAGTTCAAGAGCATCACTGAAAGTTTTAACATCACTAATATAAACGTTAAAATTATCCATTAAGGCTTCTATTTCCTCTTTTGTATTTTCTTCTTTCGATGCTATAATTAAATCAGGTTTTATCGAGTTTATTAAATCTAAATCAACATTTTTAGTATCTCCAACAATTGTTTTATTTTTTACTTTTTCTTTTGGATAAATGCAAAACCGGGTAATTCCAACCATTTGATTATCTAACTCTAAATCAAAAAGCAGTTCTGTAATTGAAGGCACAAGAGATATGATTTTAATCGGATCACGAATAAGATTTACTCTTCGCCCTATTTGGTCGGTTACAGTAATCATAAATTATTTAAATTAATTTACGAGATTTATTAATTATAGCAAATTACCTGATAATTGGCATTATAACAAATTTACGGTTTAAGATTTAAAATAAAATTTGATATCCAGTATTTTTTTTGTATCTTATAACATTAATTATCAATATAATAAATACTAAATAAGCCATGAAACAGCCAATGGCTGAGATAAATATTACTCACATTATTTAAAAATGTTCGTGAAATCACTTCGTTAATTTGAGACACATCTACCTATCGCCTGCCTGACGGCAGTCAGGGCAGACAGGCAAGAGCATGATTAAATATGTGTGGCACAATTTCTAGTCAGGGCACAATAATTTAAACATATGAAAACAAGAAATGAATATGAAACGCGGGCTGAAATAATTGTTAAACAGTTAAAGGCTAAAATTTATGAGCTTGAAGCAAAAGCTATTGAAGCAAAACTCAATGCAAAAAGTGAGTTAGGTGAACTTGATAAAAAAATAAAATCTCTTAAAAATCAACGAGAAAAACTGGATCAAAAATTTGATGAATTAAAAAATGCAAGCAAAGAAAAGTGGAGTGTTTTTGTTTCAGAATTTGAAGAATTCATTGAAATAGTTAATACCGACAAACAAAGTTTTTCTGAGAAAGCCGAAATCTGGATTGAAGATTTTTCTGTTAAGATTGATGAATTAGAGGATAAGGCAAAACATGCAAATGAAGAAATTAAAGTTAAAATTAAAGAACAAGTTGAGAACATCAAAAAACACAAAGTAAAACTTGAAGAAAAGTTAACAGAACTTAAAGAATCGCAAGATGATAATTGGCAAAAATTAAAAGATGGTTTTGAAGAAAATCAACATAAAGTTAAAGATTCTATTAAAAAGGCTTTTGATTATTTTAAAAAATAGATGTGGACAAATTAAAAAACAGTAGTCTCACGATATATCGTGAGACTACTTAATATATAAAGGTAATATATAAAACTATTAATAACTTTTAACTTTAAGATCGCCAAAAACTACATCAGCTTTTATATAAATATGGTTTGTATCTCTGTTGAAAGTATCACTCTCATACCTTCCTGTACCAAATGTGGCAGTATTTCCATTCGGTAGTTTAGCATTAGCAAACGCTACATCAACCTTTAATTTCACAGGAGTTTTTTCATCAATTTTTAAAATTGTTCCTCCAAATATGGTATTGATTTTAATCTCTTTTGAGCCTTCAGAAAGATCAATATTTCGTAAATCGATAATCGAACTACCAAAAATAATATTGTATTCTTTAAAAATTTCGTCCTGGCCATCTATTCTGCTTTCGCTAAAGATGGTTGTATTTTCATCAACATGTCCATGCCAGAAATTAAAATTACCGACCAGTAATTTGATTCCAATAAAAATAAAAAAGAATGCAATAACGAATTTAACGATGGGGAAATTGATGTTAAAAACAACGCGAATAACAATTCCTAATCCGATAAGAATTAATAAAGCTCCCCAGAATAAACCTGCTCCCATTTTCATCTGTTTTTAATTTATTTTAAAATATAAATTTACGAATTTTAAAAATAAAGTCAAGATTACAAACGTTTTTTATTCCCTTAATTTGCTTGTTGAAGTTTTTCCAAATGGCAAAACATTAAATTTTTGTTTTCATCATACAAATGCAAACCATTTCCCTGGCAATATTTATAAAACTTACATTGAGCACATTCTCCTTTCTTTGTCCAGCTTCTGTCGCGCATTACTTCAAATTTATTATTCCAAACATCCATAAATTTATCTTTATAAATATCCCCTTGAATAAAATTGCTACGCAAATTAGGACAAGCAGAAATGGAGCCATCAGCTAAAACTGATGCAATATTTATTCCTGCCCTGCAAAAGAAAAAATTATCACGAACTTCGCCTTCATAATCACCAAGGAAACCTTCGCATCCATAATTAATTTTAATATCACCTTGTTGTCTGGTTTTTTTAATAAATTCAAATAAATCTTTAAACTGATTTGGTGAAAGTTGTAAAAGATCATCATCTTTTGCTCTTCCAATTGGAAATATTGTAAAAAGCCGCCATTCCTTTACACTCATATTAATGAGCATTTCTTTCAATTTTGACAATTCTTCAAAGTTTTTTTGATTTACGCATGTAACTACATCATAAACCAAATCATCTACTGAAGAAACTAATTCAATTGCATTTAATGCTTTTATATAACTCTGATCTTTGCCACGTAACCAATTATGTGAATCTTTTAATCCGTCTAAACTAATTGTTATTGATCTTAATCCTGATTTCAATAAAAATATAAGGCGTTCTTTTGTAAGAAGATAACCATTCGTTACTATTCCCCAGGGAAAACCACGTGCATATAATTCTTTTCCACACTCTTCCAAATCTTTTCGCATTAAAGGTTCACCTCCTGTAATAGCAATCATCACATTATTGGGATTAACATATGGTTTTATCTGATCAATTGCTCTAAGAAAATCCGCGATTGGCATATCCTTTTGATGAGGATCAGTTTTACAATCGCTTCCACAATGCCGACATTGCAGGTTACATCGCAAAGTACATTCCCAAAACAAATATGTTAACTGATGCAGATGTGTTTTATTCTTCTTAAACTTTCGGTATAATTCTAAGGCAAGCTTTTTTTTCAATGAAATTTTATCCGGCATACTTATTCGTCTGAAGTAAGCTTTATGTTAATTTCTTTAGTTTTTTCTCCTGAATACCATGCTCCATCTCCATTTGCAAAATCTATATCCGAAAAATCAACTACAGTATCCTTTGGTAAGTAAACTCCATTTAACGCTCCATTAACATCATTAAAACTAATTGTAAATATTTGAGATTGAGGAAAATTTACAGTTCTAATCTCATAAATTCCATTTTCGTCACTATAAACTGTATCGCCTTGCATTGCAACCTCAATATTTGGCACCTTTTTTAATGTTGATTCATCAACAATTGATCCATAAGCTTTAAAATCTGCCGATGGCATTCCATATTCTGCTACCGGATCTGGACCGTCCAAGCTGCAAGAAAATCCCAAAAGTGCTAAAAAAGCAAGAATTAATTTATTAATTGTCGGGATAATATAATTTCTAATTCTCATAATCTCAGGTTTTATATTTTGTAGATGGTTCTATTTGAAAAAAGGTTGCTTATAAATAAAATATCCGATCATAAAAAATGATCGGATATTAGTTCTTTGCTATTACCTCTATTTTACGAAACTTTCAATGGCTTTTTGACTTTATCTTTTAGTATTGCAATATCTAAAACTTCCATAATTTCATTCACATAATGAAAACTTAATCCTTTTAAATATATATCCTTTATTTTGCTAATATCTTTTCTGTTATCATCAGATAAAATAATGTCGGTAATATTGGCACGTTTTGCAGCTAATATTTTTTCCTTAATACCTCCAACGGGCAACACTTTACCACGTAAAGTAATTTCTCCGGTCATTGCTGTTTTTTGTCTAACTTTTCTCTGTGTAAAAATTGATGCAAGTGATGTTGCCATAGTAACACCAGCCGATGGGAGCTACTGGGTATTTGTGCATGGGTGGAGTGTACCGGATGGACAGTCAACCTTTGATTGCACTGTGAACGTGATCGATGGAACCGATCTGGTAGTTAGCGATCTTCCGGGTGGCGCCATATCGGCAGACACGCCATACGACTTCACAGTAACATGCGCGGCTCCGGACA
>JAUVUS010000309.1 GCA_030600865.1 Bacteroidales bacterium
ACGAAGAACATACCGGGCAAACAGGGAAAATTATTGCTCCTAACTTATATATTGCTGCTGGTATATCTGGTGCAATACAGCATTTAGCAGGTATTAGTTCATCTAAATGTATTGTAGCTATTAATACAGATAAAGATGCTCCAATATTTGAAGCTGCAGATTATGGAATAATTGGCGATACTGCTAAAGTATTACCTGATTTTATTCAAGCAGTTAAGGAAATGAAATAAGTTATAAATACTTGACCTGCCTGCCGGTTTAACCTGTCTGCCGAACAGGCAGGCTGCCGAAGCCTGTCTGCCGACAGGTAGAGAAGTAGGGCAGGAATGAACTAAAATTTAAATGCCTAAAGTTTTTAACGAAAATTTAGGCATTTAAAACTTTAGACATTATTTATTCTAAACTATAAGACTATGATAAATAGTATAATATTTATTTTACTGTGGATTGCAGCGATAGCTTTTTTTGCCTGGAATATAAAAAAGATTTCAAGAAATATTAAGTTTGGACGAGACATTGATATAAAAGATAATAGGAAAAAAAGATGGGGGCTTGTTCTTAAAGTCGCTATTGGTCAATCAAAAATGATGAGATTACCTATTTCAGGTGTTTTACACGTATTGGTGTATGCCGGTTTTATTTTGGTAAATATTGAGATGCTTGAAACAATGATTGATGGTGTTGCCGGAACTCACAGAATATTAGCTCCATTTTTTGGATTTTTATATCCGATTGCAGTTAGTGCATTTGAATTCTTTGCTCTTTTTGTTATGATTGGGTGTATTGTATTCTTAATTCGAAGAAATATATTGAGAGTTGATAGGTTTTGGAAACCGGAAATGAAATGGTGGCCACGTTTGGATGCAAATATTATTTTAATAACTGAAGTTGTTTTAATGACATCAATCTTTTTTATGAATGCATCTGATTTCATACTTCAAACCAGGGGTGCAGAACACTACCATGAAGTGGGATCGTTTTTCTTAAGCTCGTTTTTTGTTCCTGTGTTACAAAACCTTCCATCAGAAACTTTAATTACTATTGAGCGAACTTGTTGGTGGTTGCATATTGTAGGTATTATGATTTTCTTAAATTATATACCTTACTCAAAACACTTCCACGTATTTTTATCATTCGTTAATGTATTCTATACAAAATTAGATCCAGTTGGTAAATTAGCTAATATGCCATCAATTACGACTGAAGTAAAAAGCATGTTAACAGGAGAAGAACCTCCAATGGACGAGAATGCTGAAGAAGTAGCATTTGGTGCTAAGGATGTAAAAGAACTAACATGGAAACATTTGATGGATTCGTACACATGTACTGAGTGTGGTCGTTGTACGAGAGTTTGTCCAGCAAGTATTACTGGTAAAATGCTTTCTCCACGTAAAGTGATGATGGATATTCGTGATAGGCTTGAACTTGTTGGAAAGAATATGGATAAAAATGGTGCTGATTTTTTAGATGCTAAATCATTGTTTGACTATATCTCTGCTGAAGAAATTTGGGCTTGTACAACTTGTAATGCATGTACAAATGCTTGTCCTGTGAATATCGATCAGGTTTCATCAATTCTTGAATTACGAAGATATATTGTAATGGAACAGGCAGCAGCTCCCGGAGAGTTAAATGCTATTTTTAATAATATTGAAAATAATGGTGCTCCTTGGCAATTCTCACAAGATGATCGTATGCTTTGGGCAGATGAACTTTATATTAATGAAAAAGTGTAAAGTAGATAAACTAAATAATTATGTCAGAAAGTAAACATAAAATAGAAGTTCCTGTAATGGCCGATCTTTTTGCTAAAGGCGAAAAACCAGAGTATTTACTTTGGATTGGTAGTGCAGGAGCATTCGACGATAGATATAAGAAAGTAACACGTGCATTTATAAAAATTCTTACTCACCTGAATATTAGTTATGCAGTTTTAGGTGTTGAAGAGTCATCGAGTGGTGATGTTGCTCGTCGTGCCGGTAATGAGATGCTATTTCAGATGCAGGCAATGACCAATATTGAAATTATGAATTCTTACGAAGTAAAAAAGATAATTACTTGCGATCCTCATGCATTCAATACATTTAAGAATGAATATCCTGATTATGACGGAAACTATGAAGTAATTCATCATACGCAATTTTTACAACAGTTAATTGCTGAAGGAGAAATTAAAATTGACAGTGATTTATTTAAGGATAAAACAATCACTTATCATGATCCTTGTTATCTTGGACGGGCGAATGGAGAATACGATGCTCCCAGAGAAGTTTTAGCTGCAATACCTTCAAAGAAGGTTGAGATGAAAAGAAATAGAAGCAATGCATTATGTTGTGGCGCAGGCGGAGGACAAATGTTTAAAGAAGCCGAAAAAGGCGATAAAGAAATTTTTATTGAAAGAACTGAAGATGCTCTGGAAACAGGTGCAAATATTATTGTCACTGCATGTCCTTATTGCATGGTTATGATGACCGATGGATTAAAATATAAAAACAAAGAAGAAGAAATAAAAAATTACGATATTGCAGAATTAATTGAACAATCTTTAGAATTATAAATTAAACTTAAAATAAAATGGAAAAAGATTTAACCATAAAAGGTGGTGAATTTTTATTGAAAAAAACTGAAGCCAACAATATTTTTATACCGGAAGAATTTGATGAAGAACAACAGATGATTGCACAAACATGTGACGATTTTCTTGAAACTGAAGTTTTTCCTATTCTTGACAGAATAGATTCTCAGGAAGAAGGATTAATGAGAAGTATAGTTGAAAAAGCAGGTGAATTAGGCCTTTTAGGTGTTTCTATACCTGAAGAATACGAAGGATTTGGACAATCATTTGTTACATCGATGCTTGCCAGTGAAAGAATGGGTGCCGGTTGTTCATTTGCTGTTGCTTTTTCTGCTCATACAGGAATCGGATCACTACCTATTGCGTATTATGGAAATCATGAACAAAAGCAAAAATATTTACCAAAACTCGCATCCGGTGAATGGGCCGGAGCATATTGTTTAACTGAACCGGGAGCAGGTTCTGATGCAAATTCGGGTAAAACCAAAGCAGTTCTTTCTGAAGATGGTAAACATTATATCTTAAACGGACAAAAAATGTGGATCACCAATGGTGGTTTTGCTGATGTTCAGACAGTATTTGCTAAGATTGATAACGATAGAGTACTTAGTGCATTTATTGTTGAAAGAGCATGGGATGGTATTGTTTTAAACCCTGAAGAAAAGAAAATGGGTATTAAAGGATCATCTACAAGACAAATTTTCTATAACGATGTAAAAGTTCCTGTTGAAAATCTATTGGGTAAGCGTGGCGAAGGATTCAGAATCGCTTTGAATATTCTTCACATGGGACGTATCAAGTTAGGTGGAAACGTTCTTGGAGCTGCTAAAAGAGCGATTTCTCAATCTGTTAATTATGCAAACGAACGTAAGCAATTTGGAATGCTGATTTCAAATTTCGGAGCAATTAAACACAAACTAGGTGAGCAGGTTATTAAAACTTTTACTACTGAATCTGCAGTTTACAGAGTAAGTAAAGATATTGATGATGCTATTGAAGTAAATATAGCACAAGACGGAGCTGATTATGGTAGATCTGTTATGAATGCTTTTGGTGAATATGGAGCTGAAGCTGCTATAATGAAAGTGTTTGGCTCTGAAGCCCTTGATTATATAGCTGATGAAGCTGTTCAGATAATGGGAGGAATGGGATACTCGGCTGAAATGCCTGCCGACAGAACATACAGAGATTCAAGAATCAACCGTATTTTTGAAGGAACCAACGAGATTAATCGTATTCTGTTAGCAGATACAATTATTAAACGAGGACAGAAAAATCATATACCCTTATTTGAAAAAGCAAAAGAAATTGTAGCTGGTTTAAATAATTTAACGGATACTTTTAAACCTAAAGGATATTTTGAAGATAAATCTATCTTCGTTGAAAACTTTAAAAATATTGCTTTAATATTAATGGAAGTTGCAGTTAATAAATTTGATCGCAAGCTAGTATATGAGCAGGAAGTATTAAGTAGTATTTCTGATATTTTAATGAATGCTTATGTTGCCGAATCAACTATGTTGCGTGTGCAAAAGGCAGAATCTGTTAAATCAGAAGAATTTGTTAACTTATACAAAGATATTCTTGATGTGTATATATTTGAATCTGCTTCTTTAATTTATAAGCATGCATTGGATGCTATTTGTTCAATTGATGATAAAGAGATGACAG
>JAUVUS010000231.1 GCA_030600865.1 Bacteroidales bacterium
TTACATTACCCAGATTTATTATTTACAGGGTAAATACGATGAGATTATTGAATATGCACCTCCATTATTGGAAGGGGCCAGTGCTAAACGAACTCCTGAAATTGCTAAAGTTATTGGCGATTCGTATTATAAAAAGCAACAATTCACAGATGCTATTGAATATTTACAGAAACATGCCAACGAAGCTAAGACAGTTTCTCGAAAAGATTACTATCAATTAGCTTATTGTTATTATAAGTTAGAACAGTACGATAGTGCAGCTATATCTTTCGAAAAAGTTTTATATGAAGCAGATCAACTGGCACAAAATGCATATTTTCATATTGCAGATTGCTATATTGAATTAGATCAGAAAAACAAAGCAATGTTAGCATTTGAGTTTGCTTCGAAACTCGATTTTGATTCTGAAATAAAGGAGGAAGCACTGTTCAATTATGCATTATTAACTTATGAATTGTATCATTCTCCTTTTAATGAGGCAATAGGAGCATTTCATAAATTTATAGAGCTATATCCAAATTCGAATCGTTTAGATGATGCTTACAATTTTCTTGTAATGGCCTATCTGTATACCAGTAATTATAAAGAGGCTTTAAAGTCCTTAGAAATGATTTCGGAGAAAGATCATGGAATGAAAGAGGCTTTTCAGAAAGTGGCTTATTATCGTGGTTTGGAGTTATTTAATAATCTTCATTATCAGGAGGCAATTGAAACTTTTGATAAATCAATGCAATATCCGGGATATAACAGGGCTATTGCTGCACAAACCAATTATTGGAAAGCTGAGGCATATTATCAGCTAGGTGAATATGAAAAAGCGGTAGAATCATATAATAATTTTCTTATAACAAGTGGAGCATTTCAGTTACAAGAGTATAATCTTGCACATTACAATATGGGATATGCGTATTTTAAGTTGAAAGATTATCCAAATGCAATACAATGGTTTAGAAAATATATTGGATTCACGAAAATCGAAAAGTCAAAAACTGTTGCTGATGCTTATAACCGAATTGGCGATAGCTATTTTATTAGTCGAACGTACTGGTTAGCCATTGAGTTTTATGATAAAGCAATTGAAGTTGGCTTGTTAGATAAGGATTATGCATTATTTCAACGTGGATTTTCACTTGGATTATTAACCCGGCCTGAGAAAAAACTGAATACTTTACAGCGTTTATTGGACGAACATCCTGAATCTGTTTATGTTGATGATGCATTATTCGAAATGGCGAAAAGTCATTTGGATCTACAAAATCCTGATAAAGCAATAGAAAAATATCTGCTAATAATCGAAGAATATCTATCAAGCAGTTATGTTAAAAAATCATTAGTACAGCTTGGATTGTTGAATTATAACAGAGATAACAATCAAGAGGCATTAAAATATTATCAAAGAGTTGTAGCAGATTTTCCGGGAACTGCAGAAGCTAAAAATGCACTTACAGGTATAAAAAATATTTATGTTGATATAAATGATGTCGATTCATATTTTGCCTATGTAAACGGCCTTGGGAAATTTGCAGATATTAGTTTATCTGAACAGGATTCCTTGACTTATATATCTTCTGAAAAATTATATATGGCAGGTGATATAGAAAAGTCAATCCTGCAGTTTAATGATTATCTCACAAAATTCCCTGATGGTTCGTTTGTGTTAAATGCTCACTTTTATTTGGCCGATTGTCAGAACCGAAATGAAAATTTTGAGAGAGCACTAAAATCATACAATTTTGTAATTGAAAAACCTAAAAATACTTTTACAGAACAGGCGCTATTGGCAGCAGCAGCAATTAACTTCAGTAATGAAAATTATAAAGACGCACTATCTCACTATCAAAAATTAGATCAAATTGCCGAAGTAAATAATAGCTTAATTGAATCGCGTGTAGGACAAATGCGGTGTAATTATTTGTTGAATAATCATACCCGGGTTATTGAAACTGCTGATAAAGTATTGCATACTGAAAAAATATCAGGAGAATACAAACGTGAAGCACATTACAAAAAAGGTAAAGCGTTATATTCAAACAAAAACAACGAATTGGCTCTCGATGAGTTCAGGATTATTTCTGAAGAAGTTAACAGTAGTGAAGGAGCCGAATCAAAATATTTAATTTGCGAAATTTATTTTCAAGATAATCAGCTTGATGTAGCCGAACATGAAATTTTTGATTTTGCCTCTCATAATACTTCTCAGGAATATTGGTTAGCAAAATCTTTTATTTTGCTGGCAGATATTTACCTGAAAAAGAATGATATGTTTCAAGCAAAACATACGCTAAAAAGTATTATAGACAATTACGATCCGAATGCTGAAGATAAAATAATATCCTTAGCAACAAATAAGTATAACTCTATAGTCGAAGAAGAAAAATTAGAAATGGAACAAAAAGGAACTGACGAAATAGAATTGAATTTTGAAGGGAATAAAGAAGGACAATACAACGAATTATTTGAAGCAGTACCTGATACAATACAATTTTGAAATAAAGATATTAAGATATGATTCGAAAGATTTTTATATACATTCACATTTTAGGTTTTTTAATTTTCGGATTTAAAAGCCTAAACGCACAGGAAAAATTAGTAAAAGAAGTTAAGGTTGTTAAACCTTATGAACCTTCCATTTCTGATGCTTATAAATTAACACATTTGCCCAGAATTACCGATACGGTAAAAATCATCCCGGAAATAAAATATATTCTTCAAACGAAACCAATGAATGTAGGATATACTATTACTCCGATTAAGCCGGCAAAAATGGTTGGAGAACCCTTATCAAAATTATATAACAGTTATGTTAAGGTAGGATTAGGAACAAAAATATTGCCTATGCTGGAGGCTTATGTTAATAATAAACGTTCAAAGGATTATTCAATTGGTGCTTATTACAAATTTTCAAACTCCATTGGACAAGCCACTTTCGATAATGATGAAAAAGAGTTTGCAGGATTTTGCGATAACGACTTGCGATTTTTTGGTAAGAAATACATGAAAAGTTCTATTATTCAGGGCGAAATGGGACTGTTAAGTAATACGAGATATTTTTATGGTTATGATACCCGCGTAGATACAATTTTAGAAAAGGACAACATTAAGCAAAACTATTTGACACTTAATGTAAATGCAAACTATAAGAGTAATCATGTTGATTCTACTCATATTAACTATGATTTTGGAGTAAATCTTTATAATACAAAAGATAATTTCGACAATAATGAATTAGGTTTTCTAATAGCAGGAGATATAAATAAGATTTTCACAAAAGAAATGGTAGGTGTTAATGTTGCAATTGAGCATTATTCAACTAGTGAGAAAATCGATTCTTCAAACAATACAATTATCAGAATAAATCCCTGGTTGGGCAAATTTGGAGATAAATGGCGTATTAAAGCAGGAATTAATATTTTTTCTGATATTCGCGGCGATAACTCAAAAGCACTTTATTATCCTGTGGCAAGATTGGAATATGATATGGCAAATCATTATCTGATTCCTTATGCCGGGGTCGATGGTAAACTGGAAATAAATAATTTCCGGAAAATGAGCCAGATTAATCCATTTTTAGTACCTGGAACGGGAGTATTAAACACCGACCATAAAATCATTCTGTTTGGAGGTATAAGAGGTAATTTTAACTCAACGACATATTACAACTTTGAGATATCATATTCATTAATTGATGACATGCCATTTTTTATTAATGATTTGGTAAACTCTGATAGTATTGGTAATCAATTTAGTGTTGTTTATGATGACATTACACTCATAAATTATTTTGGTGAAATTTCTGTTTCTTCTTCCGAAGAATTAACGTTTCATGCAAAAGCGAATTACAAAAATTATGAAATGACAAATGAAGCCGAGGCATGGCATAAACCTTCTTTCGACTTAACTTTTACAACAATATATAATATGCGTCATAAAATCATTCTAAAAGGCGATATTTTAGCTATTGGAAAACGATATGCTAAGTTGGATGATACAGGAAATATTGCAGAATTAGAGTCGGCAATTGATATTAATTTAGGAGCAGAGTACAGATATTCAAAAGTATTATCAGGTTTTATACAGTTAAATAATTTATTATCTGATGGTTATTACGAATGGAATTATTATCCGAGCTATGGATTTAACATTTTATTAGGTGTAACATATTCTTTCTAATTTCAAGCCTGCCTGTCATGCCTACGGCAGATAAATCGGCAGTCAGGTTTCCAATTTCAGATTAAGGTAAATACATTTGTATTTTCAGGTACTTTAGTTCATTTTAGGCATTTTAAGTATTTGTTAATTTTTGTGAATTTGTTGTTAATAAATTGCACTATTTTATTTCGATTTAATCACCTAAAAATCACATATTTTTACTATATTTACACGTTTGAAAAACAGGCTTGACTTCATTTTGTAATAGCCTGAAAGTAAGATTGATGTAAACTTATTCTTGAGTGTTGAAAAAACGAAAAAAATCCATTTAAAAGGTATTTTAAAATATAATTTAAAACTGGGTGATTTTTATTCAGAAATGCTCGAGTATTGTTAAATTTTAAAGTGTAGTAATAACTAAATATTAAGAAAATGAGCGATCTGAAAAATGATGAATTGAACGAGGATAATCAAAATAACGGTAGCGGTAGCTATTCAGCCGATAGTATTCAGGTTTTAGAAGGATTAGAAGCAGTTCGTAAAAGGCCTGCGATGTATATTGGTGATATTAGCGAAAAAGGCCTTCATCATTTAGTATACGAGGTAGTCGATAATTCAATTGACGAAGCTATGGCAGGCTTTTGTAATAATATCGATGTCCTTATAAATGAAGATAACTCAATAACGGTAACTGATGATGGTAGAGGGATTCCTGTTGATCTTCACGAAAAAGAGGGGAAATCAGCATTAGAAGTTGTAATGACAGTTCTTCATGCAGGAGGTAAATTTGATAAAGATTCATATAAAGTTTCCGGTGGATTGCATGGTGTTGGTGTATCATGTGTTAATGCACTTTCAGCTCATTTGCGTGCCGAAATTCATCGCGATGGTAAAATATATGTTCAGGAATATCAGATTGGAAAACCAAA
>JAUVUS010000040.1 GCA_030600865.1 Bacteroidales bacterium
CTGAAGGACCTTTTTCTAAGAACACTAATGCTTCGTATTTATTAGCATATAGATACTCGCTTGTAGATATTATAAATTTACTTGGTGCCGAAGTTGAAACCACAAAATACCAGGATTTAACATTTAAACTCAATTTTCCAATGAAAAAAGGGAGAATAAGTTTTGTTGGTATGGGTGGTAAAAGCTATATTGAAATGTTTGATTCTAATGATGATCAAAAAGACTGGACCTTTGAAAGCTGGGGCGAAGATTTAAGTAATGGATCGGATATTGGAACATTAGCACTTTCATATATTCATTTTTTTGGCACAAAAACCAGATTACAAACTGCCATATCTCTTTATGGTTCCAAGGTAACAACAAAAATTGATACTCTAAGTATTTGGGATCCTAATCCAGGTAATTGGGCTGGAGAAAAATCATCGGAAGTAAAAACAAGTATTACAACTCATGTAAATACAAAAATCAACAGCAGAAACACATTTAGCTATGGCTTAATAGCAGACAGGTACTTCGTGAATTTTGCAGATAGCATGGTTACTAATGGACAGTTTGAGGTCAATACTGATGTTAGTGAAGAGTTTAATTTATTTCAGTTATATACTCAGTTCAAACATAAATTCACCAATAATTTAGAGCTATATTTAGGCTTACATTCTCAGTATCTTGATATGAATAATACCTATTCATTAGAGCCGCGAATGGGTTTCAGCTGGAGTTTAAATGAAAAAAACTCATTCAAGATTGGTTATGGATTACACAGCCAAACTCAACTTAGAATTATCTATTATACCCAAACTCAACTTGATAATGAAAATATAGTTTTTACAAATAAAAATCTTGATTTCTCAAAAAGCCATCAACTTATTTTAGGTTTTGATCATTTATTTAGTGATATACTGCGATTAAAAATTGAAACTTATTATCAACATTTATACGATGTACCTGTTAAAGAAAGCCTGCCTGAATACTCTGTTCTTAATTTTGGTGCCGAATATTTTATTGAACGAATCGATAGTTTAACAAATGATGGTACGGGCGAAAACTATGGTATCGAATTTACCTTAGAAAGATTTTTGTCAAATAATTTTTATTTCTTAATAACTACATCCTTATATGAATCAGATTATAGAGGATACGACGAAATAAAAAGAAACACTGCATTTAATGGTAATTATGCCATCAATGTTTTAGGAGGATATGAAATACCTTTTAAAAAGAATAATGCTTTTTCGATTGGATTAAGAACAACATATGCAGGAGGAAGACCATATGTACCTTATGATGTTGAAAAAACTATTTCGCAAGGCACTGAAGTACTTGACTGGGATAATGCTTATGAAGTTAGACAAGAAGATTACTTTCGTATTAATTTAAGACTTGGAATACGGAAAAATAAACCCAAATTTAATGTTGAGATTGCCATGGACTTGCAATACAGAACGAATTACACAAGCGTTTATGAACATAGAATTGATCCATTAACAGGCAAAATATATCATAATTACGAAATGGCATTGTATCCAATGGCAAGCTATCGAATACAATTCTAATTATTTCTAAAACATAATGTTTTGTAATTAAGCTGTTGAATTTATAAATTTGTAATGATCGGTCAGAAATTGGCATTATCTTTGAAATATCAATTACCTAAAATTTTAAACTCTATACTGTCATGAAAAAAATTATTCTTCTATTATCAATTACTTTTTTTTTAAATAATATAACTATTGCACAAAATTACGTTGCTGCCGTTTTGGACAAAGAATTTTGGGGATATATTGATGAAAATGGAAATTTCATTGTACAACCTATGTATAATACTGCAAAAGATTTCTCCTCGGGAATAGGTCTTATTAAGAATCTTAGTGAATGGTACTATATAAATAAAGAAGGTATAATTATTAACAGCACCAGTAATTATATCACACGATATAGCTTTTCTGAAGGATTTGCACGAATAGAGCAAAATAATCTTTGGGGATATATTAACACATCCGGCAAAATAATTATTCAACCTCAGTTTACAGAAGCAAGTGATTTTAAAAATGGTGTTGCTGCAGTCAGATCTCGCAGTTTATGGGGTTTTATCGATACAAAAGGAAATTATTTTATTGAACCCCGGTTTAAAGACACTAAAGATTTTGAAAGTGGTGTGGCAAAAGTTAAAAATGATGCCGGTTGGATTTTTATAAATTCAGAAAAAACCACTTTCCCAATGAATGCAGGTCAATATGAAATACAAAAAGATTTTTCAGATGATATGGCTTTTGTAATTAAGAATAAACTGTTCGGATTTATTAATACAAAAGGACAACTGGTTATTCAACCCCAGTTCGAAGATGTTGGAGATTTTAATAATGGATTCGCTCCGGTTCAGGTTGGAAAACTTTGGGGATATATTAATAAAACCGGAGGATATTTGGTTAATCCAAAATATAACGTTGCTAAAGAATTTAAAGATGGTATGGCCTTAGTTAAAGATAATGGGGGCTATTGTTATATTAAAACATCCGGACAAGAAATTGGGAAAAATGTCGGTTACGAAATAAAATACAGTTTTTCTGATGGATATGCGCGCATAATACAAAATGGCAGATGGGGTTTTATTGATAAATCCGGGAAAATAGTAATTTCAGCTCAATACGAAAAAGCAGAAGATTTTAGTAATGGTTTAGCCGCTGTATTGAGCAATGGCAAATGGGGTTATATTAATAAAAATGGAGAATTAGTTATTGATTTTAGATTTAGAAAAGCTTATGGTTTTGTAAAACTTTAGATTATATGTAATTATAATACTGAGTCGTTCATAAATATTGTGGACGACTTTCTTTTTTAAATTATATAGAATCTTTTGTTATCTTCGCAAACAGCGATTTTTAGATTACATACATGAAGATACTTTTAATAAATACTCCCCGATCGCCACACAATATGATTCTTGAGTCTGCACCTGCAGAAGCTAAAAAATATATTCACAAGAAATTAATCGGGCCACCTCTTGGTTTACTTACAGTTGCCGAAGCGGTAAAAGACCATGATGTTTTTGTATTCGACACAAAAGGTGAATATGACCTTCATCCGGAAACCACACCTCCATTAAAAGAACTTGTTTTAAAGTTGCTCAACGAGCACAAACCAGATGTTGTGGGAACTACAACAATAGCTTCTGAATTTTATTATGCTATTGAAATTCTTCAGGCCGTTAAAGAATATAATCCGGAGATTTTAACTGTTGTCGGTGGTTTACATGCAACACTATCTACTAATGATTTTACTGATCCATCTGTCAATTTAATTCTACCGGGGCAATCTGCTCATACCTTTAAGCAAGTTATTACTGCAAAAGAGAAAAATATCCCGTTTGAAAATATTCCCGGAATAATTATAAATAAAAATGGAGCATTAATAAAATCAAAAAACAAAATAATTGATTACAATTCGGCTAAAGAAGACTTCCTGTTCCCAAATCGAAAACACCTTGAAAGATGGAAAGAAACATATAAAGTCGGAAATAATACTTATCCTTCAACTTATCTTTTTACATCCCTTGGATGCCCTTATAAATGCACATTCTGTTCTATCTGGTGTCAATATGATGGTAAGTATTTAAAACGCGATGTTGAAAGTATAATAGACGAGTTAAAACAAATTGATGATTACCCTATTGTTCGTTTTGCAGATGCTAATACTATAGTTGATCCTAAAATCATAGACAGGCTTTTCGATCGAATTAATCAGGAAGGAATAAAAAAGACATTTGTAATGGATATAAGAACCGATACAGCCGTTAAATATCCTAAACTAATTGAAAAACTTGCTAAGGGAGGTTTGAAAGTTGTAATATGTGGATTTGAGTCTTTCCGTGAAGAAGAACTTAAAAAATATAATAAAAGTTCTGGAGCAAAATTAATTCACGAAGCCATTGAAATCTTTCATCAAAATGATATTATGTTACGAGGGAATTATGTTATTCCAAACGACTATGATGAATCTGATTTTAATGCATTATCTGATTATACAAATTCGCATAAAGTAACTTATGCCGGTTATACCATTCTCACACCAATGCCCGGCACTCCATATTACGAAGAAATAAAAGATCAAATTATTGATTTCGACCTATCAAAATACAACTTTTTTAACAGCGTTTTAAAAACTAAACTCCCGCTTGAAAAGTTTTACGAAAACGTTGGAAAATTATGGCTTATTAAAAAGGGAACTGATGTAATATAGTTTAAGGTTTCAAGCCTGCCTGACGGCAGTCAGGTTCAAAGTTCAAAGTTTAAAGTTCAAAGTTTCAAAGTTTCAAAGTTTCAAATTGTCAATGCCTGAATATGGTTGACTGAATTAAACATTATTTACTAATAAATTACCAGTTTACTAAACTTGCCTAACGGCAGCCAGGTTAACGAATTAACTGCCAACTGTATCCTGTATCCTTATTTTTTGTATCTTGCATCTAAATTCTTAATTATTTTATAATCTCCTTTTTTTTATTAATTTAGCTTATCATTAAAAAACAGGAGGTTTATATTATGAAACACAAATTTACTATTGCCGGAATTTTATCATTATTTGTTTTCCTACTATTCTCTGTTAGTACTTTTGCTAATAAAACAACAGTAAAAGTAATTGCCCCTGAAAAAGCTGAAAAAGGCACAGAAATAACTATTAAGATTGAAGTCACCCATATGGGTAACACCAAAGGACATTATACCGATTGGGTTTTGGTAAAAGTAAACGGTGAAGAATATAAAAAATGGGAATATTCGAAAGAAAATTTACCTGAAACTCAAAACTTTACTTTAGAGTTTAAAATTAAAGCAGAATCAAACCTCGAAATTGTTGTAGAAGGAAACTGTAACAAGCATGGTTCAAAAGGTGAAGATAAAGTAACTGTAGTTGTAGAATAATTAAGAAAGCTATGATCTTCGGAATTAATATTATTTTATGGTTTGGAATAATTAATCTTATACTTATATTATTCCAGTTTTTAAGTGGTTTGCGTATAATTAAGGTAAAATACAAATTACATAAAACACTTGGGATCGTATTATTCTTTACTGCTTTTATACATGGAATTTATGCATTAGTAATTAACTATATTTAAAATTAAAATCAATTATTAAAACTAAAAACTATGAAAATTTTAAAAACTATTGTAGCTGCACTTTTAGTATTAAGTGTAACTGCAATTCAAGCACAGAAAATTAAAGTAACTAATGGCGACCTAAGTTTTCTGACAGGACAAGCCACCATATTACTTGAATATGATTACAGCGAAATGACTGTAGGAAAATTTGATAAGGAAGAAGATTATGTTAATAAAAAAGTAGCTGAATATAATGAAGCTGAAGCAGGAAGAGGTGATACATGGAAAGATAACTGGGAAGCCGACAGAGAAGGTAGATATCATCCAAAATTTGAAGAGCTTTTAAATAATTATACAAAAAAAGCAAATTGTAATTTTGACCAGACAAATAGTGATGCATTATATACTCTAATTTTAAAAACTACTTTTACTGAACCAGGATTTAACATTGGTATTGTGAAAAAAGATGCAATGATTAATGTTGAAGTTAAATTTGTTGAAACATCTAATACCGAGAATATTCTTGCTGTTATTACAATAACAAATATTCCCGGTCGTGGTATGGGTAATGATTACGATGCCGGTTATAGAATTCAGGAATCTTATGCAAAATGTGGAAAATCTCTGGGAGCATTCTTAGTAAAAAAAGCTTTTAAATAATTTGCATTTTTTGATAAAATGAAAAGGAATCTCAATTGAGATTCCTTTTTTATATTTTATAAATTGATTTCATTTGGTAATTACCTTCAATAAATCTGGAGATTTTCTTTAAATCTTTCCCTGCACCACATTCATAAATTTCACTTACATTATTTTCAATCAGTTTTTGCATTGTTTTATACCAGTTAATTTTTCTGGTTAAGTTAAAAATCAGCTCCGATTTTATTTCTTCAACACTTATAAAAGTTCTTTGGTTATAAGTTGAAATAATCGGAACTTTTCCAATACTTATTCGTAGTGTATCGATATAGTTTGTAAAAGATTCAGAATTTTTAGAATATATTCTATTTGCACAACTATAAAATTAAATATAAATTATATTTGTATTAGACAACTATATTACAGTCACAACTAAATTAAAGAATACTTAGAAACAGCCATTAAATAAAGAATTATGAAAAACGTTACTATTTTATTAATTCTATTAACATGCTTTTATGCAAAAAATACACTTTCTCAAACAGTAGAAGTTCAAACCCAAATTGGATATTTTATAAAAAACGGAAATACTGTAGGTCAGAAAATAAAAGTTAGTGAGAAAAAACCTGATGAAGTTGTAATTATCTACAAGGAAGGATATATTACCAAAAGTATAACCGCTCAAGATTTAATTGACAAAAACAAGCCCGAAATAAACATAAAACTGGATAAAATATCAATTCCTAAAGAAAAGATAAGATCAAAAAAAATTGCTTTTACAAAATACATTGACCCTACCGGAAAATTAACAGTCGATACATATTACACTGTATTCTATTATTCCGGCGTTTCAGAAGGAATTAATTTTGAAGATAAAATGTTCTCAGAATCTTTTATTTCACAGATGAAAAAATGGGGTTATAATGTAATAGAAGAAGGTAATTCCGTATTCAAAGAAAAGCAAGAAATACCTGATTTGGCCATTGCTTGAGAGATCTTAACGTATGCTAAAGAAACAAAAGGCACACCCGGATTCAAAGTTTCAGTATGGGTTCGTTGGTCAATTTTTGATGTATTTAAAGAAAAGGTTATATACGAAATAAATACTGCTGGATATTCTGATACTAGAAGTAGGAATAAGTTCAAAGATGAACTTGCTCTTGCTTTAACTGATGCCGCTCAAAGCTTGATAAATGATGAAAGTTTTAAAAAGATAGCTAAAGATAATGACTCTGATAATTTTACTGATAAGGAAGGCTATTTATTAAATAAAATTAAAACAAGATCTACCGAAAACTATGGCGAAATAATTAAAAATTCTATTAAATCGTCAATTACAGTAAAAACAGAGTATGGACATGGTAGTGGTTTTATTATTAGTTCAGATGGTTACGCTCTTACAAATTATCATGTTATTAATGATGCTGATGAAATAGAAGCTATCTTTTCTGGCGATTTAAAACTACCTGCAAAAGTTGTAGCTTATGATAAAAAACGCGATGTTGCATTATTAAAAATTGTTGGTGATGGTTTTTGTCCTTTTGCGATAAATGAAGACAAAAATAAAAATCCAGTAGGAACCGAAGTAATTGCAATAGGAACCCCAAAAGACATTAATTTGGGTCAGTCGATTACAAAAGGAATTATAAGTGGAAAACGTGTTTTTGAAGAACAAAATTTTATCCAAACAGATGTAAGTATCAATAAAGGGAATAGTGGGGGTGCTTTGATAAATCTCAAAGGTGAAGTTGTAGGAATTATAGTTAGAAAAATAATAGGAGAAGATGTTGAAGGCTTAGGTTTTGCAATACCTGTTAATGAAGCCATCAAGGTTTTAAACGTAAAGTTTGAATAAGAATTTTCCGCGATATTCAATAACTCCTCTATTTGAGGATAGTGTCAGTTATTTCATTTTATCATTTGTATATATATTAAATTCCCCTTCAATAAATTGATTTCATTTTATAATCCCCGTCAATAAACCTGGAGATTTTCTTTAAATCTTTCCCTGCACCACATTCATAAATTTCACTTACATTATTTTCAATCAGTTTTTGCATTGTTTTATTCCAGTTAATTTTCCCTGTTAAGTTAAAAATAAACTCTGATTTTATTTCCGATAATTTTGTAAATTCTCTCTGATCATAAGTAGAGATAATAGGAATTTTTGCACTCTTTATTGAAATGGTATTAATATACTTCTGAAATGAATCAGAATATTTTAAAAGATATTTAGAATGATAAGGCGTATCTACAGTAAGTTCTGCAGTTGAAAAGGCACCCTCTTCTTTTGCCTTTTTAAGTACTATAACAACATCCTTTTTTTTCCCGGCAATAACAAGTGAATGTTCGTTGTTAATATTAATTATTTCTACATCAGGAGCGTTATTTTTAATCAAATTCTCCACATCTTCTGTTGACAATCCAATTATTGCGCCCATCCCGTAAATCCCGGTTCCGGTTATATCGTTTACTAAGTTATAAGCACTAAATATAAGTTTTGCACCATCTTCAATAGTAATAGATTGTGCAGCATATAAAGATGCATATATTCCCATACTGTAACCTGCTATTAATTCAGGAACAATACCTTTATTTTGTAGTATATCACTAAATGCACAACTTAATAAATAAGCTAAAAGCTGAGAATTTAACTCGTCGTTTCTATATACATCAGTATTATATGAAAACTCAGGTAAATCAATATTCAGAGCAACAGAGGCTCTATGCAGATAATCATTAAAATCAACAGAGTTTTTATCCAGAAATTCTATTTCGTTTCGGGTAAATTCAGTAATAAATGCAGGAAAAATAAACGCTGTTTTATTTTTCATTACCTAATTTTTTATTAACAAAACTTTAAAAACCGCATATTGCTCATTTACCTTAAAACTAGCAGTAATATCAGTAATTTTTAATTTTCTGAAAATATTATTGATTTTATTTGATTTTAAAATTTCAAAATTATCTTCGTTTGTAAAAACAATTTCAATATCCTTAAAATCTACATCATTATTATTTATTGCTTTATAAAAAGCTTCTTTAAAACAAAAGCCTTTTAAAAAGGCTTCTTTTCCAAAAATTGAAAAATTCTCAATTTCTTTTGATGTAAAAAGATCATAAACTAAATCCGATAATCTCCCTTTCTCAAAATCGTGCTTATCGAAACGATAAATTTCTTCAATATCGATACCACAACCAATAATCATGAGATTTTTTCTATATGTCTAAAATATTATTTTCATGCTCAATAATTAGAAGTTGCATATCAATTAATTCACCAATAGTTTGAACAGGATTCTTTACAGCATATTTACCAATGGTTTTTAACTCGATATTTAAATTATACTTCTTCTTAAAGATTTCTATTAACTCTAAAAACATTAACGAATCACCATCTAAATCACTAATAATATTTGAATCTTCGGATATTTCATCAATTTCTATTTCGCATTCTTCAGCAAAAAAATCTAACACTACTTCTTTTACTTCATCTCTGGTTTTATCAGTAATTTGAGCCATTATTTTATATTTATTCTGTTATTAAATTATCAACTTCTTCTTTTGTTAATTCTTGCCATTGAGGATTTTCAAATTTATCATCTTCAATATCAAAATCTACTTTAAAAAACGATTCCTGATTAAATGACAGCTTCGTTTTTTTGTCGGGAGTATGTTCAATAAAAATTAGCTGATTATAGCCAATTTCATATTTATCACAAAGTTCTTTTGCCAGTTTTGTATTCCATTCGGTAATTGATGTTCCCGGATTTTCATCAAACAAATCAGTTGCAATAATAATAGTATTATCTTTTTTCTTTATAATTCTCAATCCGCAAATTGAAGGAACATCCCATAATCCGTTAAAATGATAAATCTGATCCTGATAATTACTTACGTTTGTTTCCATTATATAAATAACTATTAAGCAATTTTATTTTTAACATTTAGTCCAAAACTTGTTTTTGATAAGTCTTGTCTGCGTTTCCTGAATGTACCATCTTCTATCTCGCGAGAAACCACTTTTTTAAGAAGTTTAAACATTTTTTCTTCTTGTGTTTCGTCTTTATAGAAAGTATCCCAGGCATACTGATACAACTCTTGTAATCTTTCAGCACTCATATGTTTTGGATGATATACAACCTGACCGGCATTATAATCGTCCCAGTTATAATTAAATATCCTGTTTTGTTTACGTAAATCTGTCCATGCTTTTGTATGTGGGAATGGTGCTAAAACAGTAAATTCTGCTAAATCAAGATCAATCTCTAATAAGAAATCAATTAGTCGCTTTATATCGTCCTCTGTTTGGTTATCCAAACCTAATAAGATTGTTCCCTCAACACCAATACCATAATCATGATATTGTTTTACTCTCCTTTTAATATAATCAGAAGTATCAAATACTGCCTGATAAACATACCATGCACCAGCCTGTGCAGCTAAATCAAGTACTTCCGGTTTATCCTCAATAGTATGGCTACACCATTTCTTCTTCAACGGGATCATTGCTTTGAATAAATCCTTTTCCCATTGTGTATCCTGAGCTAAAGAATTATCAACAATAAAAAGTCTGTTATTGTCAATTGTTTCCAATTCTTCAATAGATTTATCGATTGGTCTTGGACGAAATTTCCTTCCACCCAGATAAGAAACAGCACAAGGATAGCAGTTAAATTTACAAAAACGTGAAGCATGGAAAAGTTCAAGCATTTGTACTCCTTTGTGGTAATATAAATCTCTTTTATACAGTTCTCGACGCGCCTGGCCAACAATCTCAATCGGAGGCAAATCGTTCATGTGATTATACATCTTTTTCAATTCGCCATTTCTAAAATCATTAAAAACCTGCTCCATGTGTCCTTC
>JAUVUS010000009.1 GCA_030600865.1 Bacteroidales bacterium
ATGAAATTGAAAGAAATATAGAATTGATTTCTGAAATTACAGACGATAGTATTTTTAAACCTAAATTATATCCTACTGACGAAGACTTTCAAATAGTTTCTCAATATAAAATGCGACCATATATCTGTATGGCTCCTACTTCAGTTTGGTTTACAAAACAGTTTCCTGAAAATAAGTGGGCTGATTTAATTAATAAAATCGAAACAAAATTTCACATTTATTTAATTGGCGGACCTGATGATGCAGATGCTTGTGATGAAATAATAGCTAAAAGTATCAGAAGTAACATAACAAATTTATGTGGGGAATTAAGTTTTTTACAAACCTCAGCATTAATGACAAATGCCATCATGAATTATGTTAACGATTCAGCTCCAATGCACATGGCCTCTGCGATGAATGCTCCAACAACAGCAATCTTTTGTTCAACAGTTCCGGATTTTGGATTTGGGCCTTTATCAGATCAAGCAATAATTATTGAAACTAAAGAAAAACTTGAATGTCGCCCCTGCGGTTTACATGGCTTTAAAAAATGCCCTGAAGGACACTTTAAATGTGCAAATACTATAGATACCGATAGTTTGCTAAAGACTCCTTAAAATATCTTATAATGCTATTCTTGTTTTGTAAAAGATATTTGTCTATTGATTCTCTATTATTTTTATGACTTCTCTTAAAGTGTTTTCAACAGAAAACTTATTTTGCAGAATTTTAAATCCAGTATTACCCATTTCATTTCGAAGATCCTCATTCACATATAACTTTATAACATTTTCTGTTAATAGATCTATATTAAAATCAGGAACAATAAAACCATTTTTCTGATCTTGAATAATTTCAGCTGAACTTCCTGTGTCAAATGCAATTACAGGCAATTTAAAACTCATTGCTTCCAGTAAAACAAATCCAAATCCTTCCCAAATTGATGGCAAAACAAATACATCAATCTGGCTGTAAAAATCATTCAGATCTTTTTTAAAACCAATTAATTCAAATTCTTCTTTTAATCCTAACTTATCAATTTCTTTTTCCAGTTTCTTCCTTTGTGAGCCTTCACCAGCTATCATAATTTTAAATGGGATACCTTTCTCTCTTAAATTAACAGCTAGCTGAATCAGATATAAATGACCTTTTTCTTTAGAGAGCCTTCCTACCGAACCAATAACAATCTGGCTTCCAATATTCTTTATCTCTCTGTCAATTTGTTTATTTATTGCTATTCCATTATAAATTACCTTTACAAATTCATCTCTGATAATATCTGAATAATTTAATAAAACACCTCTTTTCGTATGTTCAGAATTGGATATGATTTTATCTATATACCTAACAAACAAGTGCCTGTAATACCACTTTCTTTTAATTGGTTTAGGAATAGCTCGCCGGTACACTATTTTATTAACACCCAACGCATGAGCTACCTTTGCTCCAAATTTTAAATCATTTGATAAATTCAAAAATAATGTACCAACATTATAAGCTTTAAGTATTCTTTTAAATCGCTTTCTTTGAAAAATATTTATAAAACTATATGTCGTAATTTTTATACTTTTTAGCTCTAATTCCAGTTCATATCTTCTTGCTTCTTTAAACAAAGCGGAATCTTTATACGTGACAATCAATACATTATAACCAGATTTTGATAAATAGAGGGCTGTATCTAATGTCCATTTTTCGCCACCTCCCCATACTTTATTTGAATTTAAAAACGTAATATTTTTGTAATTCGGATTATATGAACTTGCATATAGTTTATGCAATTTTATATATTTTAAAAATACTTCCATAGAGGAAATAACAGCAATATGCAATCCTGTTAAACCACTTAAAAATCCCAGTTTTATAATATAATCCCTAATAAATCTCCAAATTGGTCGAAATATAATTTCTAAAAGCGGAATAGCTCTTCCATTTTCAAAATACGACTGAGCAAGTATAGATGAGTATTTATTGGCTTGTATTATATGTTCATCAATTGTATAATATGAGTAATGCAATAAGTCACCTTTAATATATTTTGTACGAACTCTCTTACTAAAAATCAATTTTTCATGTACTTTCAGACCTCCCCAGTTTCCTTTTCTTGAATCCCATAAACGGATTTTTCTGTCAGGATACCAACCCCCAAAACGAACCCATTTCCCACAATAGTTTGTAAGTCTGTTAAGGGAATATGCATCGTATTTCCAGTTACTTTTAACAGAAAGTATTGATTTTTTGAGATTTTTAGATAATGCTTCATCAGCATCAAGGGATAATATATAAGGATATTTTGCTTTTTTTATTCCATAATTTTTTTGTGCTGAATAACCAAGAAATTTCTGTTCATAAAATTCTGCATTGTACGATTCGCATATCTCTCTTGTTTTGTCAGTTGAAAAAGAATCAATCACAACTATCTCATCAACAATCTTATAAATCGACTCAAGACATCTTTTTATGTTTCTTTCTTCGTTTAAAGTAATTATTACAGCACTAATTTGTATCATTATCTGAATGTAATTTTATTAAAACAAATATAGAACACTTATTTATTACAATTTATATATTTGCAAAGTAATTTAAATTTTTACCTGAATGAAAATTAGTGGTTTTACAATGTCTAAAAATGCAGAAAAGCTTGGCTATCCTGCAATAGAATCAATAATGTCTGCACTACCTTTGGTCGATGAATTTATTGTTGCATTAGGTGATAGTGATTCTGATGATAATTCCAGAAAATTAATTAAAGAAATTAATTCTGACAAAATAAAAATTATTGATACTGTTTGGGATATTGAAAAATATCCGAGAGGCATGGAACATGCTCATCAGACAGATATTGCAAAAAACAACTGCACCGGAGACTGGCTAATTTACCTTCAGGCTGACGAGCTTATTCACGAAAAAGATATTCCGGTAATAAGAAAAAGGTGTGAAGAATTAAATGATGATAAAGAAGTAGAAGGCTTGTTGTTTAACTATTATCATTTCTGGGGAGATTATCAGCACTATCATTACTCTCACAGCTGGTATAAACACGAAATCAGAATTGTACGGAATGATCCCGAAATACATAGCTGGGAATCTGCACAATCTTTCAGAAGAATTCCTGAATTTGATGGATTAAATTACAGAGTTCAGGATAATACCTATAAATTAAATGTTGCTAAAGTAGATGCACATATTTATCATTATGGTTGGGTACGTCCGCCACATATAATGAAAAAGAAACTGGTTTCATTTGCAAATAACCATAGGGGAAAAGCCGGAGCAGAAAAAATGGAAAAAACACATTTTGATTATGGCAACATTAACAAAATCAGAAAATTCAAAGGAACGCATCCTGAAGTTTTAAATGATAAAATACTTAATTTTAACTGGGAAAATAAACTATATAAACGCAATAAGAACCGCCAAAAATTTAAACACGAAAAAATTTCTTATAAGATCCTTTCATTTATAGAAAATTATATTCTTAATAAAACTATTTTTAGTTTTCAAAACTACAATCTTCTTAAAAACAAGTAAAACACTTTCTGCAGTAATTAAACAGATGGAAAAACCACAAGCAACAATAATAATTTCTATTTACAATAATTTCAGATTTTTAGAACTGGTTTTTGCAGGATTTGAACGTCAAACAAATAAAAATTTTGAAATTATTCTGGCCGACGACGGATCAAAAAAAGAAATTATTGAAGAAATAGAGTCTTATATCAAACAATCTTCTTTAAATATAAGACACGTATGGCATGAAGATCAGGGCTGGAGAAAAAATACAATTTTGAATATAACAATTCAGTCAGCCGAATCTGATTACATTATCTTTATAGATGGTGATTGCATTCCACATAAGAACTTTGTAAATGAACATCTTATTAATAAAAAGCAAAATACAATTTTAGCCGGCAGAAGATCTAATCTGTCTAAATTCATTTCTGAAAAATTAACATACAAAAATGTTAAAGATGGTATTTTAGAAAAAAGATTTGCATTAACAGGACTATTGCTTAAATCTATTACAGGAGGTTCGCATTTAGAAAATGCGATTTATTTTAATAGTAATTTTATCAGAAAAAAAATAAACAAAAAGGACAAAGGTGTACTTGGTAGCAATTTCTCACTGTACAAATCTGATATTATGGAGATTAACGGATTTGACGAACGGTACACCAAACCTGCGGTTGGTGAAGATACGGATTTGGAATACAGATTAAGAAACGCAGGAAAAAAAGTAAAAACAGTTAAACATCTTGCAATACAATATCATTTATTTCATAAAAAACTGGAACGAGACAAAGCTAATTTGGATTATTTAAATCAGGTAATTGAAAATAAAACAACCTACACGCCTTATGGAATTAATAAATAATTTTGAGCCGAATCTGAAAGAATCCCCGGAAATTTTTATAACACAAAATTTACTTCAAAAGCTTTTATAAATTCTCTTCCATTTATTTTTAAGCTTCAAACTCAAACTTAATTTTATATTATCTAAGTAACCAGTAAACTTTTTTCCGCGTTTTAAATAATTATTTACAAATGTATTTGCAGTTATCCCCCATTTATAAAGGAACATTTCGCTTCCTATATTCTTTTTTACTCGTTTTGTTGATTTCGATCCAAAATGATATACTCTGCTTTTTCCAACACCTTTAAAATACCTAACTCCAGCATCCCATAACTTTTTTGAAAAATCAGGATCGGAATACATCCCAGGAGAAAACTCTATACTCATTCCTCCTACTAAATCCCATAAATCAATATGCACAATGTTAGGTGGCCAAGTACTCCCCGACCAATCCTCTTTAATTAGATTTTTATACTCATTAAGAAGTTTTATTTCATCAAAAGTTTCAATGCTGTCTCCATAATCTTTAACTATTACACATGAATTTGAAGTATCAAAAGGCTCAATCATAGTACTTGACAGCATAAAGTTATCATGTCCTATATTTCCTATTTCTTTATCTAATTCCAAATCCCAGTCTGGCAGTAAATACATATCATCATTTGCATATAATATATAGTCTGTTTTAATTAGAGACCTACAAATGTTTAATCCAAAACAAATCCCTATATTCTCCTTAGAATGAACATAATCTATATTTATCTGAGAATCTACCCACTCCAATGTTCCATCTATTCCTTCATTAATTAATACAATAATTTGATGATCAAAATGTGAATTATTTATAATACTATTAACAACTAACTTTAAATATTCTAAATTATTCCATGTTGGGATAATGATAGAAAACTTTATATTTTCTCTTTTAACTCTGTTTACTTTAGTAATTTTTTCTAACATCTTACCAGTTAGTTTTATTTTTTCGAAAATACACATTCTTTATTTTAAATTATTATCTTTCTCAACTAAATTTCTTTTCAATAAATTTGCTTAAACATGCAAAATGATTTAATAAAAGCACTGGAAGTACTAGAAAAAGGCGGAGTAATTTTATATCCTACTGATACAATCTGGGGTATTGGGTGTGATGCTACGAATGAAAAAGCTGTTGAAAAAATTTACCGAATAAAACAAAGAAGTGATCAAAAAAGTATGCTTATCTTGTTAGATAACCCTAATAAAATCTCTTCCTATATAAATGAAATACCAGATGTTGCGTGGAATCTAATCGAACTTTCAGATAACCCATTAACAATTATATTTTCAGGGGCAAAAAATCTGGCTCCAAATATAATTGCACCAGACGGGAGTGTTGGAGTTAGAATATCAGATGAGCCTTTTAATCAAAATCTTATTCAAAAATTCAGAAAACCTATTGTGTCCACTTCGGCTAATATTAGTGGACAAAGATCGCCTTTAAATTTTACAGAAATTAGTCAGGAAATAATTGAGTCTGTAGACTATGTTGTTAAATGGAGACAAGATGATTTTTCAAATTCACAAGCATCAAGCATTATTAAACTCGAACCAAACGGTGAAATTCAAATTATACGAAAGTAAAGGTGGGGTTTTTTATTAACAGACGGGTTAACCCGTCTGTTATTCCAGATATTAATTATCACTTTTAAATTTACCACTTCCTGTAATATTGGCATCAATTAGCGGATTTCCTGTATAATAAATTCTGCCACTTCCTGTAATATTGGCATCTAATTCTCCTGAAACAAATGCTTTTATTGAACCCGAACCGGTAATTGTTAAATCTGCTTCATTAAATTCAAGGTTTACTGATTCAAAATCGCCAGAACCAGTAATTGTAGCATCCAATTCATTTGCTTTTGATTTTCCTGCAATTCTTATATCGCCCGAACCTGTAATCATTGCATAAATATCATTGGTAGTCAAATCATCAATCAATACTGATCCACTTCCTGAAATAATAAAAGCTAGTTTTTCTGATTTAATTGCAGATTTTGCAATGATATCACCGGAACCGGATACAACCAACTTCTTAATATCTTTTACAGTTATATAAATATTGATTTTGCCAATTCCTTTATAGTTATACCATTTTTCGAATTTAATATTTAAGCTCGTTCCCCGTACTTCCGTTTCAATCTTTTCCAACAGATCTTCATCAGCCTCAATTACAACCTCATTCTTAGAACCTTGTGTCAAATACAAATTAGCTGGAATTGCCAAGCTTATTTCATCAAAATCTCCAAGGTTTCTTGTTTCCTTTTTATCTTCAAATAATGATGCGCCAAAGGCATTACTTATAAGCAATCCACAAAGCATAAGCGTTGTAACTGTAATTGTTTTAACTAGTTTTGTTTTCATAATCTCAGATTTTTGTTTTGTTTTGATAAAAGACGATAAAAAATTATACATGCTGCATTATTTTTAATATTTTTGAATGATATGTATTAAGCATTTTTTAAGTAATCTAAATTGCTCTTAAAAGAAATGATCAGGTTTCCAAAATCATATACCCCCAGATGGATAGTATTTCTTATCGATCTTTTTATTTGTGCTGTTTCTATTTCTTCTGCTTTTTTATTACGTTTTAATTTTGAGATACCTCCGGAATATTACAATAGCTTAAATTTTATTATTCCTTATGTTTTATTTTTTAGATCGATTACTTTTCTGATTTTTAAAACATATGCCGGTATTATTAGATACTCTGGAGCAAAAGATACCGAAAGAATTTTTATAGTTGCCGTTTCAGGTAGTGTAGTGTTTGTAATTATTAATGCTATAAACTACTTTTTCATCAATGGAACATTTATTATTCCATTCTCCATTGTTATAATAGATTTTCTTTTAACTGTTTTTTTAATGGCTTCTTTCAGACTAGCAACAAAAATAGTATATCAGGAACTTTATAACCCAAGCAAAGAAAAAACAGATGTGATTATTTATGGTGCCGGACAATTCGGTGTTATTACCAAAAGGACACTGGATAGAGATGCCGAAACCAAACATAAAGTCCTGGCTTTCTTAGATATTACAAACTCCAATATAGGAAAAACACTTGAAGGTGTTACAATTTATCATGCTGACTATCTTGAGAATTTATTAGACAAAAACACAGTCGAAAAATTAATTATTGCTAAAGAAGATATTGGCCCGGTTGAAAAACAAAATGTTATTGAAAAGTGTTTGCAGTACGACATAAGTGTTCTTTCTGTTCCGGATATAAATACATGGATCAATGGAGAGTTGAGTTTTAACCAAATTAAAGAAATTAAAATTGAAGACCTCCTTGAAAGGCCTCCTATTGTTTTGGATATCAATAAAATTAAGAAAATAATTCTTAATAAGAGTGTTTTGGTAACAGGTGCTGCAGGTTCGATCGGTAGCGAAATTGTTCGACAATTAATTAACTTTAATCCTAAAAAAATTATCCTTTTCGACCAAGCAGAATCACCATTGTACGATATGGAACTTGATCTGCAGGAAAAGTTTAACTTTTATAATTTTGAAATAGTAATTGGAAATATTGCCGATGAATACAGAGTAAAGAAACTTTTTGAAGAATATAAGCCCTCGTTTGTATACCATGCTGCAGCTTACAAGCATGTTCCCATGATGGAAAAAAATCCTACAGAAGCTTTAAGAACCAATATTCTTGGAAGCAAAATTATTGCTGATATTTCTAATGAGTTTAAGGTTGAACAATTTGTAATGGTATCGACCGATAAAGCCGTGAACCCTACAAATGTTATGGGAGCTTCAAAAAGAATAGCAGAAATTTATATTCAAGCATTAAACCAGGTTAGTAAAACAAATTTTATTACAACTCGTTTTGGAAATGTCTTAGGATCAAATGGATCAGTAATTTTACGATTCAAAAAGCAAATCGACAAAGGGGGCCCAGTTACAGTCACACATCCTGAAGTTACCCGTTACTTTATGACAATCCCCGAAGCCTGTCAACTTGTACTTGAAGCAGGAGCTATTAGTAATGGTGGAGAAATTTTTATTTTCGACATGGGGAAATCAGTAAAAATTATTGACCTCGCTAAGAAAATGATAAAACTCTCCGGACTAAATATTGGAAAAGATATTCAGATAAAATATACAGGTTTAAGACCAGGTGAAAAATTATACGAAGAACTATTAAATGATTTGGAAAATACACTACCTACACATCACTCAAAAATTATGATTGCCAAATTCCGTAATTATAATTTTGAACAAGTACAGAAAACTTTTGAAGAACTTATTAAACTTCAAAAAGATCATAACAATTTCGAAGTTGTTAGAAAAATGAAAGAAATTGTTCCTGAATTTAAAAGCCAAAACTCTGTTTATGAAGAACTAGACATTGAATTTCAGAATCATGACAACTAAGCCAAAAGTTGAATTTCTTCATAAAACACCAATCCAGATTCGCTTTAATGATGTTGATATAATGGCGCATGTTAACAATTCTGTTTATCAGAATTATTTCGACATGGCCCGATTACAATATTTTGAAATGATTTTCGAACAAAAAATGAACTGGGAAGAAAAAGCATTGGTTCTGGCAAAAATTACCATAGAATACTTTAATCCTATATTTCTGGGAGAAGAAATTATTGTTTTGTCTAAGGTCTATAAACTTGGAAATAAAAGCCTCCAAATGAAACAGGAAATTGTCAATGCAATTACAAAAGAAGTTAAGGCTAAAAACGATGCCGTTTTGGTTGCTTTTTTATCTAAAGAAAATGAAGCTGTTGAATTACCCGATGACTGGAGAAATAAAATAATTAAATTTGAAAATCTCTCTTAGAGTTACAAGCCCTTAATCAATATCTAATAATCCATCCGGAATATTAATCATAATTTCCTGTAAATCATCATCAACCTCAATAATTAATTCATCTTTTGCGGGAATTAAAACTTCTCCCTTTTCGGTTTTCACATTTAGTAAAGGATTCTTAGGAATAACAATAAATTCTAATACTTCCCCTATCAATTTCTTGCTCTGGTCAAATACTTTATACCCGATAATATCAATAAATTCTTCTGTATCAATTTGTAAAATTTTTACCTGCTCAAAGGAAACATAAAATTCCGAACCGATAAATTCAATAGATTTTTCGTCCTCATCGAGGCCTTCAAGTTTTACAATAGCTGTAGTCGATGACTTAGGTCTAATTTCCTCAATAAAAAAAGGAACCAATTTATTATCAACATCGATAAAAATTGATTCCAATTTTTGAATTTCTTCAAGACAATCATTATTAAATTTCAATATAATCTCACCTTTAATCCCCGTGGTTTTTAAAAGTGATCCTAATAAATAATGATCATCTTTTTTCATGCATGAAAATATCTTAAGCTTTTGGTGCTTCGTCCTCGCCTGCCGGACGAGCAGGTTTATTTTCTGCTTCAGGCGCTTTCTCTTCGACAGCCTTAACCGTTTCTTCTACAGTTTCAGGAGCTTCTTCAGGTTTCGCTTCTTTAGTTTCTTCTGCATTAGCTTCTACCTCCTCGGCAACTTTAGCCCCGCCTGCCGGACGGGCAGGTGTTTCTTCTACAGCTTCAGAAGTTTCTTCAGTTTCTTTTGCATTAGCTTTTGCTTCTTCAGCAGCTGCTTCGGCATTTCTCTTAGCTAATTCTTCAGCTCTTGCTTCACGCACTTTTGTTTCAGCATCTAAACGTTTTTTAGCTTCAGCATCTGTGCCTTTTTTTAGCATGTCACGTTTAGCTTGAATCTTGCTTTCTTTTTCATTCAACCAGCTTTGAAATTTTTCCTCAGCTTGTTCTTCAGTTAAAGCACCTTTTTTTACTCCTTCAAGTAAGTGCTTTTTCATCATAACACCTTTGTACGACAAGATAGCTCTACAAGTATCTGTAGGTTGAGCGCCTTTTTGCAACCAATCTAATGCTCTATCAAAATCTAATTCGATAGTAGCAGGATTCGTAATAGGATCATATTTTCCTATGCTTTCAATGAATCTACCATCTCGTGGCGCCCTGCTATCTGCGACAACAATGTGATAAAAAGGAGCTTTTTTTCTCCCTCTTCTTGTTAATCGAATTTTTACAGGCATACTCTTGTTTTTAATTAATAATTAAACCTACTTTTTAAAATCGTGCGGCAAAGATACAATAATATTTTATTAATAAAACGTTTTTAAAATCTATTTAGACTTGGAAAATTCAAGATGCAAGTGCGACATTATTATCAAAGTTATTTAAAAACACTTTACCTGGTGTATTATAATTCAGTTTTTTTCTGGGTCTTCTGTTTAGTTTCATGGTTATTTCGTTGATATAAAGATTGTTAATATTGTCAAAGATTGTTTTTTAGGTATGTATTGCCTAATTAACCTATTTGTATATTCATTAAGACCTCTTTCCCAAGATGAATAAGGGTGAGCAAAATAAAATAATGCATCAAGTTTCTTAGAAATATACTTATGCATTGCAAACTCGGTTCCGTTATCAGAAGTGATTGAAAGAACTAAATCCTTAAATGGCATCATAAGTTTTACAACAGTTTCGGCTAATTCTTGAGCATTTTTTCCATTGAGTTTAGCAATTAAGACAAAAGCCGTAGCTCTTTCGGCAATAGTAACAATTGCACCTTTATTATTTTTCCCAACAATAGTATCAATTTCCCAATCGCCAACCCTTTCTTTTTTGTTTATGCACTCTAGTCTATCATCAATAGAAACTTTATCCTTAATTATGTCTCTTTTATTCTTGCCACTTCCATATCTTTTTCGGTATTTTTTAGAAGCTACACGCAAGTTTTTATATAACACTCCTCCATTATCTTTGTCTTGATAAATAAACTTGTAAATACTCTCATGACTAACCATAGGGATATTGTTTTCTTCACAATATCCAGATATCTGTTCCGGTGACCACTGTTCTTTTGATAGCTTATCTCTGATAAATTTTTCCATAGAAAAAGTAAAACTACGATTATTGGAAAACCTCTCCTTTTTCTCTTTTGACAGCTCTTGTGCAAAAGAGGCATTGTATTTACCGGTTTTTGTTTTATTCCGATTAAGTTCTCTGTAGATTGATGAGCGATGAATATTAAGCTGTTTAGCAATAAATGTAGCTTTGTGCCCTGCTTTTAATAAAGCTTCTATTTTGAACCTTTGTTCCATAGTAATATGGCAATAATTATTTTCGTTCATAATGCAACAATTTTAAACTTTTTTCCTTTCAAAGTTAAAAAAGCCAGCTTTTTTAACTTTGAAAGGAAATTGTCGCACTTACTATTTGAATTTTCGCTTACTTCTCCAGGAAGTTAATTAACAGGAAAATTCCCAGATAAACAAACACGATATTATTCCGGTTCTAATTTGAATTTTAAATCCACTTTCATTGATGGTGATAATGTTCTTTTTTTATACATGATAAATATTATTGGAATGTTGGAATATTGGATTGTTAGAATTGTTCCATATTAGAGTCTTTGAAAGTAACGATTTTTCCAAATTTCCATTTTTCCATCATTCCTTAGATTACTATTAATAAAGCACCCTATGGGTGCAATTCAAAGCATCCTTCTTAGAAGGTGGTTTTTTACTAACAAATTTTTATTATTAATTATTAACATGACAAGATTTTTAACTCTGGTTTTCTTAATTTTAAAAACTTGTTTTTACATTATTTCTAATATATAATCTTCAAAAAATCAACAATTTAAAAATGATAAAATTTACACATTTACATGTCCATACTCAATATTCAATCCTGGATGGCGCTTCTGATGTAAAAAATCTGATAAAAAAAGCCAAAAATGATGATATGCCTGCTGTTTGTATTACTGATCACGGCAACATGTTCGGTGTAAAACATTTTTTTAACGAAGCTAAAAAGCAGAGAATAAAACCCATTATTGGCTGCGAAATATATATTACTAAAAAGAGTAGATTCGAAAAAACGGGAAAAGAAGATCGTAGCGGCTTCCATTTAATTTTGTTGGCAAAAAATAGAAAAGGCTATGAAAATCTTATCAAACTGGTTTCTTATGCATGGGTAGAAGGTTTTTACTATACTCCTCGAATCGACTGGGAATTATTACGTGAATATCATGAAGGATTAATTGCTTCTTCAGCTTGTTTGGGAGGAGAGATCCCCCAGACCATTATGAAAAACAGTGAAACGGCTGGTGAAAACATGGCTTTACAATACAAGGAACTTTTTGGTGAAGATTTTTACCTTGAACTTATGCGCCATAAATCCGGTGATCCCAAAAAAGATGAAGATGTATATAACAATCAGGTTAAGGTAAACGAAGTTTTAATCAGGATTTCACAGAAACATAATATAAAGTTAATTGCTACAAACGATGCTCACTTTATTAACGCCGAAGATGCCGATGCACACGATCGCTTAATTTGTTTAAACACAGGCAAAGATCTTGATGATCCAAACAGAATGTCATATACCAAACAGGAATATTTTAAAACTCAGGAAGAGATGAACAAACTCTTCGAAGATGTTCCTGAAGCATTGGAAAACACAAACGAAGTTGTTGGTAAGATTGAAGACTTTGAACTGGATCAGGATCCCGTAATGCCTGAATTTGACTTGCCAGAAGAATTTGAAAATGAGGATGATTATTTACGTCACCTGACTTATGAAGGCGCAAAAATACGCTATGGAGAAATCAAGGACGAAGTTAAAGAGCGAATAGATTTTGAACTCTCGGTTATAAAGAAAATGGGATATCCTGGTTACTTTCTTATTGTACAGGATTTTTTAAATGCTGCAAGAAAAATGGACGTTTCTGTTGGACCGGGACGTGGTTCCGCAGCAGGGTCGGTAGTAGCATATTGTAACAGAATTACTGATATCGATCCTATAAAGTATAATTTACTTTTTGAGCGGTTCCTGAATCCCGACCGTATTTCAATGCCTGATATTGATATCGATTTTGATGAAGATGGCCGTGAAAAAGTACTTGAATGGGTTGTAAATAAATATGGAGAAAAGCGTGTAGCTCATATTATTACTTTCGGAACAATGGCTGCGAGAATGGCTATTCGCGATATTGCCCGTGTTGAAAAACTTCCGTTAAGTGATGCAGACAGATTAGCTAAACTTGTTCCGGAAAGACCAGGGACAACTCTAAAAAAAGCTTTTGAAGAAGTCCCGGAATTAAAAGAAGCTAAAAATTCGGATAACGAATTAATTAAACGCACATTAAAATTTGCCGAAACCCTTGAAGGTTCAGTTCGCCATACCGGGTTACACGCTTGCGGTATAATCATTGGACGAAATGATTTAATTGAACATATTCCTGTTTGCACTTCAAAAGATTCAAAGCTTCTTGTAACACAGTTCGATGGTGGACATGTTGAATCTGTAGGGATGCTTAAAATGGATTTCCTCGGGTTAAAAACATTATCTATTATTAAAGATGCCGTTGAAAATGTAAAAGAATCGCACGAAACCGAAATTGATATTGCAAACGTTCCTCTCGATGATGAAAAAACATTGGAACTCTACAGTAATGGGGAAACAACAGGTTTGTTTCAGTTCGAATCGCCTGGAATGAAAAAGCATCTTCGTGCTTTAAAACCGAACCGCTTCGAAGATCTTATTGCCATGAATGCGCTTTATCGTCCGGGACCAATGGATTATATACCTTCGTTTGTTGCACGAAAGAATGGTAAAGAACCTATAAACTACGATCTTCCTGAAATGGAAGAATATCTGCGAGACACCTATGGCATTACTGTTTATCAAGAACAGGTGATGCTTCTTTCCCAAAAACTTGCCGGTTTTACAAAAGGCCAAGCTGACTCGTTGCGTAAAGCAATGGGGAAAAAGATGAAGGATCTGATGGAGCAACTAAAAGAAAAATTTGTTGCAGGTTGTAAAGAAAATGGTCACGATGAAAAAATAGCGCGAAAAATATGGGGCGATTGGGAAGCTTTTGCTCAATATGCATTTAACAAATCACACTCAACATGTTATGCATATGTTTCATATCAGACAGCTTATTTAAAAGCTCACTTCCCCGCCGAATATATGGCAGCTGTTTTAAGCCGTAATTTTACCGATATAAAAAAGATTACCATCTTTATGGATGAAGCCAAAAGAATGGGAATCTCAGTTTTAGGGCCTGATATTAACGAAAGTAAATTAAAATTTAATGTAAATAAGACAGGCAATATTCGTTTTGGACTCGGGGCAATTAAAGGAGTAGGTGAAGCTGCTGTCTTAAAAATTGTTGAAGAAAGAAAAACAAATGGTCCTTTCAAAAATATTTATGATTTTGTAGAACGCGTAAATCTTAGCCAGGTAAATAAAAAGAATTTAGAAGCATTAGCTACTGCCGGAGCATTTGACAATCTGGATAATATTAAACGTGGACAATATTTTTCTTTAGACGAAAAAGAAAATTCTTTTATTGAAAACTTGCTTCGTTACGGGAACAAATATCAAGACGATCAAAACAGCCAGCAGCAATCATTATTCGAAGGTGCCGATACAATTGAAATTGCCAAACCTGCAATTCCTGCAAATAACGACTGGCAAAAGCTAGAAAAGCTAAATCGTGAAAAGGAATTAATCGGTGTTTATTTGTCTGCTCATCCTTTGGATGATTATAAATTTGAGTTTGACAATTTCTGCAATGCAAAATTAAGCGAGTTTGTTGATTTAACCAATATCAGAGGCAGGGATTTAACCATTACAGGAATTGTAATTGAAGTAAAACACTCCATGACAAAGAACGGAAAACCATTTGGATTTTTAACAATTCAAGATTACACAGATTCGTATAGATTTGCTTTGTTTGGAAAAGATTATGAAAATTTCAGAAAGTATTGTTATGTTAATTATCCATTACTTATTAAAGGTAGAGTGCAACCACGCCCTTACAATGATCAAGAGCTTGAATTCAAAATTAAAAGTATAATGTTACTTAGTCAGGTAAGAGAAGAAGAAGTAAAAAGCATCTTATTCACAATTCCTTATGATATTATTAATCAAGACTTTATTGACGAACTTAAAAAGAATGCATTTGAAAAAGAAGGAAAAACCCTAATTAAATTTAAAATAATTGATAAAGAAGCAAATACTGCAGTTAATTTTATATCAAGAACAAAAGGAATCTATATTTCAGATAAATTAGTTGACTATCTGTATAAAAATTCGGAGATACAATATTCAATAAATTAAACTTTTTATATATAACTTTGTATCCTTATTTATATTTGAAATTAAATTTATAAAAACATAAAATTTTAAAATTATGACAGTAGAAGTTAACGATTCAAATTTTGAAGAAATAGTATTAAAATCTGACAAACCTGTTATTGTAGATTTTTGGGCAGAATGGTGTGGCCCTTGCAGAATGATCGGCCCAA
>JAUVUS010000425.1 GCA_030600865.1 Bacteroidales bacterium
GTTAAAATCGCAATAATCAGGCTAAAAAATTTATTGTACGTTTTCAGTTTCATCTTATTATTCTAATTCTTTGTTATCTGTATTTATTGATTTAGCATTCAGCTTGGTTACTACTTTTTTGCCCACTGTACACGAACAGCTATATCCGTTAATCGCATCTTACCATCTTCGGCCAACATTTTCAGTTGTCCGATTTTTTCGGACAACTCACTGCCTTCTTTTTTAAGCTTCGATTTTAAATCGCTCCAGTATTTTCGAGGACGGTCAGTTCCTGTAAGAATTTCAATAACATCTACAATAGAAAAATACCATTTTTCTTTATCGTCATTCCATAAAGAGCGTATTTGTTTCGATTCAAAAAGTTTTATGGATGTTTCTTTATTCATGGCTAAAATCTTTTTATATACTGGGTTACATATAAAAAACTAACTTATTCCTCTCTCCTTTTTAATTTTCTCGTAAGCTTCATTAACTTTCTGAAACTTTTCTTTAGCCTTTATCCTAAAATCTTCGCCTAAATGACTCACTTTATCCGGATGAAATTTAACCGCCATTTTACGATAAGCTTTTTTAATCTCATCATCACTTGCATTTCGGTCAATTTCTAAGATTTTATATGCAGAATCAACATCCTCAACAAACATTGATTTAATTGATTCAAAGTCTTTTGAGCTAATACCCACATAATTAGCGATTGAGGCTATAGTATTTAACTCTGATATATCAACCTGTCCGTCGGCTTTAGCAACTCCAAATAGCAGGTGTAATAATTGCAAACGTGAAGAATAATCAAGGTTTTGTTTTACTTGTAATCCTACAGCATCAATTGGGATATTTTGATTTAAAATATCGTGAAGCATTTTAATAGCTTCAGCTGCCGAATCTTCGCCAAAAGATTGAACAAAATATTTCTTTATATAATTTAATTCTGATTTTAAAACTCTGCCATCTGCTTTCATCACAGCTGCAACCAAAACTAATAATGTCATTGCAAAACTACCGGTAGTTGTTGCCGAATATCCTTTTGTCTTTGCAAATTCAGGTGTTTCAAATAGTGAACCTAAAGCAAAACCTAAAATCCCACCTATTGGTCCAAAAAATGCCCAACCGAGGCCACCGGCTATCCACTTTCCAAACTTTCCCATTTTATTTTATCCTTTTTAAAATTTGATTGTGTATTTCTAAAACTTGTGGTAATACCATTTTATCGCCACTATTATAAATCGTGTAATTAGCAAGTTTAATTCTTTCATCATCGCCTAACTGATTTTTCATCCTGCTTTTTACAGATTCAACAGTAGTTTTATCTCTTTCTATAACGCGATTAATTCTAATTAACTCATCAGCATGTACATTTATTGTAATATCCAGTTCTTTATATGCATTGCTCTCGAATAAAATTGCAGCTTCTTCGATTACATACTTTGCTTTAACATGTTTCGCAGCCCAGCTATGAAAATACTCACGCACTTTAGGATGAACAATTGAATTTATTGTTTCAAGTGCAACTTGATCATTGAATATTATCGATGCTAATTCTTCCCTGTTAATTCCGTTTTCGGTATATATAGCACCAAAATTGTTTGTGATTTGCTGAATAACATCTTTGTCTGTATCCAAAATTATCTTCGCTTCATAATCTGCATTAAATACAGGAATGCCTAAACGAAAAAAAATCTCGCTCACTAAGGTTTTTCCACTACCAATACCTCCTGTTAAACCAACCTTAATCATTATTTTATTTCGATAATATATTCAACTGATTTTGGATTATAACGTAAAGACTGTATATAATCAGGAAAGTTATGAATAGATATATTCAACTTATTTCCTTGATTTGCAATTTCAGTATAATCAACAACAACCTCAAATAATTGTGGTAATACTTTTTCGTAATCGCTCAAAGCAACAAAATAGGTAACCGTAATTTCTTTTGGAAAAGTTCTAATAATTAATGAATCGGGAACATTAATGACATTTAACTTTACTTTTTGTGATCCCTCTGTAAATTTTACAATACTAACTATAACATCTACTTCTTTATCAGAAAATTTCACATTCCTGATTTCTGCTAAATCAACTTCATCATTATAATTCTTTTTTAAATCGAGCAAATCTAATTGCTTAGTATATACCTGTTCAATGGTATCGACAATAGGATTTGCACCTGAAATAGTAATGCTATCCGGATCAAATTGAATATTACCTTTCATCATATATTGAGAAGCAGGAACTATATTTAACTGAGAAACTACCGGGACTTTCTTAAATATCCTGTTGGCAAATTCAAAAAATAATGTGTCAGGTGAAATCGACACGATCTCAAGTTCTGATCTTAGCTGATCTTCAATATCTCTATTTAACAATCGGGTTAATGAAAAAAACTTTGCATAATTCGATTGGGAATGCATTCTTAAAGTAAGCGAATTTACATTTATTGAAAATGGCAGGAATTTATTGCTGATTTTATATTCTAATAATTTATAACCATGTGCACGAACACGTAAATCGAAATGATTTGGCAAATCATTAACTAAAATTTTATCGCTCGGGAAATTTGTATACCGAACAGGAAGCGAAATTTCAGTAACGTATTCCTCTTCTAATTGATTCAGAAACCAAAATATAGAAGATAATACTACAAAAAATAAAAAGACAATAAGCCTTCTATCTGCTTTTATATTCCTTTTATCAAGAAACTTTCTGATATTATCTTCGATATTTTTTGCTACCACGATTGTTGTAAAAAAAAGCGTTTAAAACAAAATAGCAATAAACGCTTTCTGGTTAAACTATTTTGCAGTACTAATATCGGAAGAATCTTTTAAAATAGCACTTTTATCAATTTTTATTTTCACATTTTCGTCAATCTCAACAATAATGTGATTATCTTTAATTGCATTTATTTTCCCATAAATA
>JAUVUS010000015.1 GCA_030600865.1 Bacteroidales bacterium
AAAGCGGCTTCTAACCAACCAAGTCATGAAATATGTATAACTAAAATTTGGATTATGCACTTATTTAATACGGCTATAGAAATCTCCGAATTTAATGGATATTTAAACAGGGAGATTGTTTTAAAACTAAGAAATGGAGATACACTTAAAGGAGAAATTATAAAGGTACTCGAACAAGATTTTATCGAAACTAACAGAGCAGATAATCCGAGATATAAAAAAATTCACGAATCACCAATCACTATTTTGTTTAGATTAAACAGTGATAATACAAAAGAAATGGTAGTAAAAGTTAAGGATATACTACAATTTGAATTCATTTATTAATTGAATTGATAAAATTATTACGTTTCAGTAAACGAAGATGATGACTAAAATAAAAAGGCTGCTTAATGTGTTTGGAACAGCCTTTTGTTTTCTACTTAGTAACCACAGCAATATGTTCAAGATATATGTAATTCCTTTTAAATGTAGCAAATTCCTCAATCTTTATCTTAGCATATACTTTCATCTCTTTACCTTTTTTACATTTCTTAAGCATTGAAAACTTATCCTCCAAGCAAAGAATGATTATATCTTCTCCTGTCATCTTTTCTCGAAGAATGATATCCTTTTTCTTTGTTGAGTTACTCCAGTTATTTATGCTTTTTACTGTTCCTATAAATGATATATCCATGATGTGTTTGTTTTTAAAAGTTACTAAACTGTTTTATTTGTTGGTTCAAAGTTAAGGTCTCGAACCGCCTCTTAAGGACTTTCCGTGGTTCGTTGGCAGTTACCCTTTATAAAAATCCGCTCATCCGTTGCTCAGGCTGGGTTGGGTAATCGGGCAATGGCTTTTTCTTGTTTAATAATTTTGGTATATATCTACATACTTATACCTAACAAACAAAAAAAATAAGAAAATAAGTTACCCAGTTACCTGACACCAAACAAGACACGGATCATCCGAGCCGCAAGCAGGGTAACTGATTAGTTACCCCTGTTACCCTACACCCAGCCTAGTCCACTTCAATCTCGGGAAAGTCGAAGTTGTCTTCATCTTCTCCTTGTTTGTCCTGCTCGGTATCTTCCTTTTTCAAATCTTCCGATTGAACGTACCTTATTGCTGTCTCTTTGTATCCAACAACGTGCCCAAAAACATCGTAAACAGCATTATCTTCATCAATCTCTTCCACTTTCTTTTCCTGCTGTTCTCTCCATTTCTGGCGGTTTATCTCTTCCTGTGCGTGCTCAGATTCTGGTATCTCTTGAAGTGCGTAAACGTAACTGCCCTTTTTCTTTAACCTCAAAAAGTTGTTCTTTCTCAAAGCCCTACCCATGTTATTTTTTACATTATTGCTACATGTTAAACCGTTGGAGTGAGAAACGATATGTTCCATTATTCGGGTTGTATTCCACAACAATGTAGCATCTTCCTTACTGCATTGTCTAAAGAAGTGTAGTAGTAAATCCTCTTCCATTGTCCTATTGACGAACTGTTCATTGTGGGCTTCTAACTCTTTTTTATCTTCACCATCTATCCAGTATTTGACCCCATCTCTGAACATTTGAAGCAATTGAGAATAAACCATATCCATATTAACATTATGATTGTAATCAATTTCTTTTGTCTCAAAAGCGAGCCAACGTCTCGATCCCGTTGTATCCCTAAATATCTGAGCCTCATTGACTGTAGCAACAAATGAACATCTATGCGGTAAATGATCAAAATAATAACCATATGGTTTCCTTAGCCTGATATCAGGAACGGTAATTAGGTTCTTCAATGCTCCAATTTCAGATTTATTAAGTGACTCAAATTCATCGAGATTGATAAGGAACGTCTCACTAACTTGGATTAGGGTGTCTTTATTATTTGGATTAACTGTACCATGGTAAACATACTTTTCCAACTGCTTCGGAATTAACTTATTTACCCAGCTCGTCTTACCAATCCCCTGACCGCCAATTAGAACCAAACATTGATGATTCACTACCTTATCAACTATAGCTGAGCCAACTAATCCAACAAGCCATCTTGTTCCAAATTTTCTCCACAGTTTATCATTGTCTGTCTTTACTGTTGAAAGTAAGTCACCAACATAATCTTTTCCATCCCATTTAGGTAGATTGTTGAAATAATCTAAAAATGGATGGTAAAGTGGTACAAGGTCAGATTCCAAGATTATTTTTAGTGTTTGTGGCGGTACTTTTGTGCTATTTTTCCATGAACCCCTAAACATTGAATAAAGATCTCTATTTTCCATTAGAGTAAATTCATTTGTTTCAGAGTTCAGTATTTCAGTCCTATTCAACACAAGATTAAATCTAAATGTATGCCGATTTATAAATTCCTCTATTTTCTCAATATAAATCTGCTGTCTAGATTTCTTTTGCTCTTTCTCTTTCTTAATAACTGGTTTAATACCATTATTGTGACAATGCCAATAAAAAGTACCAAGCTTAACCTTGCTGGAACTGTAATCACCTAAGCACAAACTGTATTGCTTATCTGTATTTTCTACTGAATAATTGGGACTGAATCTACTTATTCTATGAAAATACTGCCTTCCATCTTCACCAAAGCCAGCTAAAGAGAATCCAAGTTTAACCCAACTTTTATACTCTGAAGTTACGTCTACTTCTTTCTTCTCGATCTCAGCAATATAAAGTTTAACTTTAGCCTTAGCTTCATCTTCATCCTTAACTTCTTTTGGTAGATCTGCTTTATTTTCCACATGTATTCTCCTGGTATACGGCACTGGTTCTTTGTTAAGAAAAGCTGAATAAGTATGCCCTAAAAACATTTGCTGGATCTTGTTAAAAGAAGATTCATCCACCTTATAACCTAGTTTTCCAATATCTTCCTTCAATGCCTGCTGATGCTCCAGAAGATCATCTGCACTTTCAAGGAAAACAAGCATGTGTACTCCTTGTAGGCTAGCAGAATATTCTATGTAAATTGCAGTATCCGCAAAATGATTCTTCATATCATTGAAACACTGCTCTGCTCTTTCCTTGCTTCCACAATCTAGATCTATATTTCCAATTGGCAATACTTCTACAATGTGTGATGCAGTTTTTCCTCCTACTACCTTATAAGATGGCATAATGCTTGAGAGCTTTTTCTTAAGCTTTTTGCGATCAGCAGCATCTGCTGTAGAAGCAATCTCTTCAACTAGCTTTTTGTGTTCCTTATCATTCATCTTTTTCTCTAAGTGAATGATTAGATTATTTGGTCGAGGTGTTCTCTGACCTAAACTTTCGAAGGTTGAAACTTCGATATCGTTTATTGGTTTTGATTTTTCACTCATTGTTTTAAAATTTTAGATTAAACCTAATTTTAAAACCTTTGGCAAATGTGGGGGATTATCCCTTTTGTGAAACCTTAGAGAGAAAAATAAATATGTAAAAAGGTGTGCAATAAATAATTTAAGTTTTGATTATTATACCTGTTTAATACACTATTCCTCTGAAAGATTCATAATCCTGTTTCCAAAAGTTTTAATAAATCCGGTGTGATGTTGAGCACACCGGATCTATATTATTTATCACATTTGTAATTCTTTAACACTATCCTCAAATTCTTGAGTGAGATCAAGATCACTATGGAATTCAAAATGACTAAAAAGCACATCAATAAAAGCTTCAACCGCTCGGTCGCTTTTTTCTTCTTGAATACTTTTAAACAATCTATTACACATCTCTATAGTTTTCTCTTCTCCATATTTAGGAAAGCAGAAAGCTAAGTTAATTGCCTCACTAATAATCATGCTTAAGTCTCCTATTTCAATGGCTTCTAGCTTCTTGTTTATTAATTCCAATCCTTTTTCTAATGAATTGATAAGGATTGATTTTTTGTGTTTTGCAGAAAAAGGTTTACAATCTTCTTCTACCAACTTAATAGTATCTGCATCGTGATAAGTAGGAGAATAACAATCACACATATCCGATATTAATCCATGCTTTTCGAACATATATTTCCGCCAAGCATATAAATGGATAATTTCGTTTCCATCCCTAGGAAAAACAACCTCTACTCCACGTTCGAGTTGGTCCTTTAGATGGTCTGGATTTGAAAAAAGATTAGGTCCATCATTGCATTCATCCATAAGAATGTTATAACTCTTATCTCTTAAAAATGGATTCTTTTTTTCTAAAAAATCTATATAAAAAGTGTTAGTTTCTTTTACCATATTAGATAAGTTTTAAAAGATAAACTTTAATGCTTTAGCTAATTATATTCAGTTCCTCTTTGAAATGAAAGCATATGTACAGGTATAATATCATTAACAAATATGTTAACTGATTCCGCAATTGTTTGATGCAATTTCACCGGGTACTGATAATATTTTCACTTTTTGCATTATTAGTTCATCATTGATTTATAAAAATGTGCTAATTTCTTCAGCACGGTTAATTCTCTACTAATTATTCTTCTATATTTTCTATTGGGTGAACTGTAATTTCTTCAAATATGGCTTCATCACCTTTGTAACTGATTTCATACTCTATTTGCTTACTTATCCATCCTACAAAAACAGACCATCTCGCAGGATAATTGAGTTTTTTATATTCTTCTGCCAGAAACATGATAGTCTCATTTCCACCTAATAGTGCATTAATAATTGCTAAGCTTAACAAGGCTTTTTCCTTGTGCTTTTCTAAAATTGATTTTTTAATATTCATATTCTTTTTTATTGAATTATTATTTATGAATTCCTAGCGCTAGTTATTCAATTTTCAATCACTTGTACAGGGTGATTTGTTAGCAAATATATTAGCTGAGATAGTATAAAATTCAAACGCTATAGTGTTTTCCGTGTAATGCTTGATAATGTATCTAACCCGCCGATGTCTTGTTTTGGTTTTTTATTCATTTGAAATATCAAGGAATAGAGCGGCGTTTTGCGGTATTTCACGCTTGGGACACTCTTGGAGTCGTGCATCTCCCTGTTAGACTGTGTCTTACATCAACAATATGATTATAAAGAATTATCTCTGTATTCTGTGTAAATAAAAAGGAATTCCAAAAACTTAGGTCTTATATACAAAAGGTTATTATCAAACAACGATAAGAACCTTTTCAAAAACTATAAATTCACAATTTTTAATATTTGCCTTTTAGAGCCTCCTTTGCTTGTTTATTTAAGTACTGATCAATATGCTCTCGTTTATAGCGTATTTTTTTATTCGTAAGAGGAACGAAACCTATCTCCCCACTTTTCCTTTTTTCTCTTAACCATCTCTCCCCAACACCTAATATTTTCATTACATCTTCTTCTGTGAAAAGCATGTCACTGTAATCTTTAACCATTAATTTTTCTACAAGCTCTTTAATGATTTTTAATTCAATTTTAATTTCGTTTTGTTCTTTCTTGTTTTTTTCGATGTCTTCACATGCATTTTGAAATTTTTCAAATAATACTTTAGTATCCATAACACAAAATTTAAATTAGTAAAAATTCTTATCTTGTGCTCTGTCAGGACAGAACCCTGTGCGGAGCACTCAGGGGATATATCCATCCAAGTGCTGTCAGGTCTCATTTGAAAAAACTTTACTAAAAAAGGCTGAAACGCCTATATTCTCTACAATACAGAGAATGTCTGTTTATATGCTTGACAATTTCCTTGTCTGTTAGACAACCTTTTGTTAACTTTAAGGCAAAAAGCGATGAATATTTGGCAGAAATTGAGGCAAGCTAGTGGATTATCTTTTGAAGAAATTAAAAAGAAAACTGGTGTTCCTATCAATACATTGAAGAATATAGAAAGCAGATTAGATAAAAAGAAGTTAAACCCTGATTATGTATGTGAACTATCAAAGTTTTACTCAACATTAAGTGGATGTGTTAACTATGACACAGAATATCATACCTTAATGCAGGAAGCCGGGTATAAAATCCCGAAAAAATACTTTGATCATAGTGAAAAAGTCAAACTGTCCAGTAGTGAAAATAAGGTGGTGCAAAGTTTTAATGGTACTAATGAAGAGAAAGAGTTTATCAGGCTTATCCTTTTTGTGATGAAAAATAAGCGTGAATTACTTGAAATATTTGAAGATCCCACAGATTTTGAAAACTATATTGCTCATAAAGCTGAATTTAGAAAGTGGTTCGACGAAACCTAATCTTAACCATATATCTTATTAATTGCATTTGACATTTGAGCCTCATCAAAGCTCTTTAAGTAAATTTCCGTAATCCGAATCGAAGAATGCTTTAATAATTTTGAAACTTCATATACCCCGACTCCTTTATTTAAAGCTATGGTAGCAAAAGTATGCCTCGCACTATGAAACCCAAAGCGTTGATCAATATCTGCAAGCGCAGCTATTTTCTTTAAATCTTTATTCACCAGTGCATTAGATGATGAGATTCTTCGTCTTAGCTCAAATGGGTCTTTATACTCTTTGTCGATCAAAGGAAAGACAAAATCATTGGGCTTTTTATTCTTAAATCCGAACTCCTCCAGCACCGAAATAGACTGCAATGTCAGCTTAAAGGTTGCTGTCTCTCCTGTTTTTCCCATACGGTATGACAAAAGGAAATCATCACTTATATCCTGTTTTCGAAGGTTACATACATCAGCAAAGCGCATACCACAACTGAAATAAGAAAAAATGAAATAACGCTGTGATCTTCCTATGCTTGTTTTTATTGATAAGTCAAGGTCAACAATCCTTAACATCTCCTTTTCGTTCAGTTTGACCTTGTTGGTTTTCTCAGTTCGGAGCTTCTTTTTAAAGAATGGGTAGTATTCCTGCCCGATTTGATTTTCAGTTAGTGCTCGTCCGAAAACTTGCCTGATTGTTTTTAAATCTTTGTGTATGGTATTAACCTTATTTTTAAGTTTATTCTGCATATAAGATTCGTAATCATTCAGGAACTCCACTGTTATATCTCTGAAGTCTAATTCTCTTGTTTTTACGTACTCCCGAAACTTTTTTAATGATGATCTCGTCTTTAAATAAGTTGTTACAGTGCCGGAATCTCTTATTTGCTGTAATACCCTTTCGCTGTATCTGAAGAAGTCTGTCTCCTTTTCATCATCATCCTGCATGTACTTCATAATAGCATTCAGTGTTGGTGCTATCCTATTTGCCTCGAAGTAATAATGTGCAGATTCTAGCTTATATAAAAGATCTTTAAGAATCTGATTTTTGCCTTTGTATTGCGGATCAGATTTTTTAATCCACGAACCGTACTGAGAATCTTTTTCAAAGTCCTGACCACGAACCATAAGACCAGTGTTAAGCCGGCGCATCACCCTATTTTTTGTAAGCCTTATATATACAGTCTGACGTCCGTCTAAACGAATTTTACTGTTCAATTCCAGTCTAAAAAATGCAATCTTCATTTCAACCTCCTTTTTTTATTTACAAAACTAAAATTTCTTAATTCTGAAACTAGGCTGAAACCTTAGACTTCCGTGACTTTCCGCAAAATGTATGTGTTTTGCCGGATCGAAAGAAGTCTGTTAAGCTTGATGTTATGACGGATAAGATTTTTAGAAGCTTTTGGCGGTAATCCACGGTAGTAAAGGGATGTAGGCAATATCCTCCCTGGGTCACAAAACAAAAAAGGTTGGTGTTAACCAACCTGCTATTTTGAATCTTAATAATTTTATTGTACCAAAAATAATTTTATTAATGATGATCCCTTCTTATTATCCTCAAAATGAATTAAAATATCATAAAACCCTGTTTTTGTGCATTTAAACATAAACTTTTCATAATATTTTCCACCAACATAGTTTGCTGCAACCACTTTATCATGATCAAGTATTTCAATAACTGCTACACCGGGAAAGTCTCCTATATGATTTAAAACAATAAACTTATAAAGAGAATTTTTATTTAAAGTAATTGTAAGAAAATACTCATTCTCATATTGATTTGCACTTATTTTCTTTAGCTCAAACTGAAACTCCTTGATAAAAATATCTTTCTGAGCAAATAAATTTTTGGAAACTAATTGCAGTAGTAAAATAGTAAAAAACAGATATAAAATCTTTTTCATGGTACCAATATTAATTACAAAGGTATAAATTACTCCTGTTTTGATGCAAATAGTCTATCAATATACTAAATATAATTAATACAAATATAAGTTTTATTTGAAAATGTATAAATTTTTCAATTTACTAAATTAATATATACAAAAAAAGGAGATGAATAATCCATCTCCTTTCTTAGATAAATTTTATATTTTATTCAATTGCTTCTACTTTTCTTGTAGAATAATTGATTTTAAGAGCACTGGCTTTACGTAATTCCTGCTTAACATCAACAACAATACCCATTTTAGTTTTATCATCAACTTTAAGAGAAACAGTCATTAAAGGACGTTCTTTTTCGTCCATTTTTTCTCTTTCAGCAAAAACGTAATCACGTATATCAGCAACTTTAGCAAAAGCATCATTTAACTGAATTCTGGGTTCTGTTCCATACATTGCCTGAAATGTTGCACCCTTTGGTTTACCAATATTAATATAACTTACCAAAGATTTTCTTTCAAGTTTTTTAACTTCGGTTGCACCAGGTAAATGTTGTTCTATTTTTAATGTTGTTTCTCTCATCACGGTACTTACCATAAAGAAAAATAACAACATAAAAACTATATCCGGCAATGAAGCTGTAGAAATTTGTGGTATTCCACCTTTTCCTTTTCGTTCGAATTTGGCCATATTAATTTCCTCCGATATTTTTAGGTTCAGCTTCAGAAATAATCTGAGGATAATATTTTTTTATAGCATCCTGCTTTTCTTTTGGTAAATCGTTAAAATGTCTACCAAATTTCTGCATGGCAACTTCACCTCTTACTTCGTTGTATGCAGCAATTAATTCATTTTGAACTTTTATATACATACCATAAGAAGTGCCTCTATCGTTTTGCAAAGAGATAATCCCTTTTGAAACCATAACTTCTCCAAAATAATCAATTTCTGTAGGTCTTTTTTCTGGCAGATTATCTTTATTTAGAGGATTAACTATAAATTTCTTAGCATCTTCCTTAATTTTATGAACATTCATTGGTATACCTTCCACCAAAATCTGATCACTTGAATTAATTAGAACTACATAAACATTTCGCTCTTTAATCTGATCTTTACTCTCTTCTTGATCTGGATTATACGGAGGCATTTGTCTGGATAATCCTGTATCAATATCCATAGTAGTGGCAACAAGGAAAAAGATAAGCAATAGGAATGCAATATCAGCCATAGTTGCTGCACTAAATTCTCCTGTGGGTCTTTTTGGCATAGACTTATTTTTTATAAATTTAAAATAGCCTGGAGGGTTTCACGCCTCCTTGCTATATACTATTTAAAAACTTTAGACACTTCAGTATATATCATTGACACAATTGCAATAATGGCCAATACATATATTGAATTAATCATAGTTCCTGCATATTTTAATGTCGAAGGAACATCATACTGAACTAAATCAGGGTTTCTTATTCCTAGCACTTCACTTGAAGATAAGCCGTAAGATATTGCAATTACAACAACCAAGGCAACAATCCCTAATAAGCCTTTTTTTGCATTTTTAGGATTTGTTATCATTTGAATTACCGGGAATATAACTGTAAATCCAACAGCGATACCAGTTAATAAAACTGCCCATAATAAAAATATGTTTGTATATACCGGCTGACCGCTAATATCCTCACCACCTGCATAAAATAATATAGTTAATAAAGCAGATATGGCAAGAAGGACAATTAAAGCTATCCTTAAAATTTTACTCATGATTTATTATTTTTTATGATTGTATTTTACTAATATATCAATTAACGAAATTGAAGCATCTTCCATATCGCTTACAATGCCATCGATCTTTGAAATAATATAGTTATAAAATACTTGTAAGATAACCGCAACGATCAAACCAGACACTGTTGTAATCAATGCAACTTTAATACCTCCGGCAACCAATGATGGAGAAATATCACCGGCAGCTTCAATAGAGTCAAAAGCACCAATCATACCAATTACTGTACCCATGAAACCTAACATAGGAGCTGTAGCAATAAATAATGAAATCCAGGTAATACCTTTTTCTAATAATGCCATTTGAACTGAACCGTAAGAAACTACTGATTTCTCAACAACTTCAATACCTTCGTCTATTCTGTCAAGGCCTTGATAGAAGATACTGGCAACAGGACCTTTTGTATTACGACAAACATCTTTTGCAGCTTCAACACCACCTTGAGCTAATGCTTCTTCAACAGCAAATAAAAGTTTTTTAGTGTTAGTAGATGCAAGATTTAAATAAATAATTCTTTCGATAGAGAGAGCTAAACCTAAAATTAAACAAAGAAGTACAACACCCATAAATCCAGGTCCACCTTCAATAAATTTAAGTTTAATTTGTTTGTGTATTCCCGGGCCTTCTTCAACCTCAGCAACAACTTCTTCAGCAATTTCTTCTTCAACAACAGCTGCAGTATCTTCAACTGCTTCTTCCATTTCCATTGAATCTGTTTGTTCAACAGTTGTTTCATCAGTTGTTTCTTCTTGAGCAACTGTGTAGAATGACGCTCCTAATAAAAGCATCCCAAAAACTGCTATAAATGCAAATAATTTTTTCATGGTTTGTTTTCTGTTTAAATTATTAACGATTTTTATGTATGTAAAATTATTAAAAAATTCACTAATTAAAAATTATTGCGGAGAAAGGGGGATTCGAACCCACGATACCCTTTAGAGGTATACACGCTTTCCAAGCGTGCGCCTTCGACCACTCGGCCATTTCTCCTTCACGTACCTCCCTTAATTCAGGGGCACAAAATACGAAAAAATAAGTAAAATCAAACAAATTATTTTGTTATTTCACCACTAATCGATTTATTTAGTATTGATTTAGTTGTATCAATATCTAATTTCTGTCCAAGTAAATGCATTAGTTTTGCAACAGCAGCTTCGGTTGTAATATCAAAACCGCTTACAACACCCGATTTTAACAGGGCGTTACCTGTTTCATATTTTGTCATATCAACACTACCTGCAGAACATTGAGTAACATTTAAAATTATTTTACCTTTATTAATTACATTTTTTAATTCATTTAAAAACCATTTCTCCGTTGGTGCATTTCCAGCTCCATAAGTTTCCAAAATTATTGCTTTAATATTTTTAATATTTAAGATTGTGTGTATTGTTTCTTTACTTATTCCGGGGAAAATTTTGAGCACAGCAATATTTGCATCTAATTCTGTATGAATTTTTAGTTCTTTATGAGAAGTAGAATAATGAATTGCTCCATAATTAAATTTTAAATTTATACCTGCTTCAGCAAGATTTGGATAATTAGGAGATTCAAAAGCATTAAAATGTTCCGAATTATATTTAGTTGTTCTGTTTCCACGCATAAGTTTATTTTCAAAATAAACACATACTTCAGGAGCAAGAGCTTGTCCATTTTTTTCGGTAGCAGCAATCTCAATTGCTGATATTAGATTTTCTTTACCATCAGTACGCAAAGTTCCTATAGGTAGTTGAGAACCTGTGAAAATAACAGGTTTATCAAGATTTTCAAGCATAAAACTTAAAGCCGAGGCAGAATATGCCATCGTATCCGTACCATGTAAAATTACAAATCCGTCATATTTTTTATAATTTTCTTTTATCAGTTTTACTAATTTTATCCAGACCTCAGGATTTAAGTTTGAAGAATCTATAACTGGGGAAAAAGAAATTGTAGAAAGATTAAAACCAAATCGTTTTAATTCGGGTACCTCATCAAGAATCTGATCAAAATCGAAAGGGGATAATACTCCCGTTACAGAATCTTTGATCATACCGATTGTACCTCCAGTATAAATTATTAATATTGATTTTGATCTAATATCTTCCATATAGTTTACAACTTAAATAGTTGTTTGGCATTATAAGTAGTTACTTGTGCTACCTCTTCTAATGATATATTCTTAATTTCAGCAATTTTTTGTGCAACATAAAGTACAAAAGCACTTTCGTTTCTTTTACCTCTTTTCGGAACAGGAGCCAAATATGGTGAATCTGTTTCTAAAACGATATTATTAATGTCAATATTATTCACCACCTTATCCAAACCTGAATTTTTAAAGGTGACAATTCCTCCGATTCCAATCTTAAAACCCCATTCTATAATTTTTACAGCCTGATTATTACTGCCAGTAAAAGCGTGAAAAACTCCATTAAGTTTTTCATCCATTACTTCATCCATTATTCCAAAAATTTCATCAAAAGATTCTCGTGCATGAATAACAATTGGCAAATTGTGTTTTTTTGCCAAATCTATCTGATATCTAAAAACTTCTTCCTGTTGAGTTTTAAATGATTTATCCCAATATAAATCTATTCCTATTTCACCAATTGCATAAAATTTTCCCTTATCAAGCCAACTTTCAACATTTTTAAGTTCTTCCTTGTAATTTCCTGTTACTGATGTTGGATGTAAACCCATCATCGGGAAACAAAAGTCAGGATATTTTGCAACAAGATTAAGCAAGTGTTCTGTTGTTGATTTATCAACATTTGGAAGAAGAACTTTCTCAACACCATGTTCCTGAGCATTTATAATAACCTGATCGCGATCAGAATCAAACTCAGGCAAAAATTAATGTGTATGTGTATCAATAAACTGCATAAAAAAACTTGAACGCTGCAAACATAAAAAATTTCTTCATCATAATTAAGGTTCAGCATTTAATTCTACATGTCTTAAAACATTTAATATGATTACCATTTTAGGTATTACCCTAAAACAAATTAGGGAGACAAAATTTTGTCTCCCTATATTTTTATTTTAGATAAATTAATTATACAGCGCCTTGTGCAAGCATTGCTTCAGCTACTTTTACAAATCCACCAATATTGGCTCCAATAACATAGTTGATAAATCCATCAGAATTCTTACCATACTTTTCGCAGGTAGCATGAATGTCTTTCATAATCTGATGTAATCTTTGGTCAACTTCTTCTCTTGTCCAGCTTAATCTTAAGCTATTTTGCGACATTTCAAGGCCAGAAACAGAAACACCGCCAGCATTAGCAGCTTTTCCAGGGCCATAAAGAATCTTATTATCCAAGAAAACTTCAACAGCTTCAGGAACAGATGGCATATTTGCACCTTCAGAAACTACGAAACAGCCATTAGAAACAAGTGTTTTAGCTTCTTCTTCGCTAATTTCATTTTGAGTAGCACAAGGAAGAGCTACATCACATTTAACTTCCCATGGACGTTTTCCTTCGTAATATTCACAACCAAATTTTTCAGCATATTCTTTAATTCTTCCACGCTTAATGTTTTTAAGCTCCATTACATAAGCTAATTTTTCAGCATCAACTCCATTTGGATCATGAATAAATCCGGCAGAATCTGATAATGTAACAACCTTACCTCCTAGTTGAGTTACTTTTTCGGTAGCAAATTGAGCAACGTTTCCAGAACCGGAAACAGTAACAATTTTCCCTTTAAAGCTATCACCACGAGTCTTTAACATTTCTTCAGCAAAATAAACAGCTCCATAACCAGTGGCTTCAGGACGAATTACACTGCCTCCATACTGAATACCTTTACCGGTAAGTACTCCAACAAATTCATTTCTAATTCGCTTGTACTGGCCAAACATATATCCAATTTCGCGGCCACCAACACCAATATCTCCAGCAGGAATATCAGTATTTGCTCCAATATGCTTACAAAGTTCGGTCATAAAACTTTGGCAGAAACGCATTACTTCGTTATCTGATTTTCCTTTAGGATCGAAATCGGAACCACCTTTACCACCACCCATAGGTAGTGTAGTTAAACTATTTTTTAATACC
>JAUVUS010000405.1 GCA_030600865.1 Bacteroidales bacterium
ATCTTTTAAATTTGGACATCCCTTATTTTGTTGTTTTAGGGAATCATGACATGGTAGGAAACGGCAGTTTAGCATATAGTGAAATGTTTGGAGATTTCAATTTCAGTTTTATTTATAGAGATATAAAATTTGTTTTCATAAATACAAATAGTCGTGAATTCAATTTTAACGGTGAGGTTCCAGATATAAACTGGCTGGACTCACAATTACAACCAGCTGATAATTTTACAAATGCTGTAGTTGTATTTCATATACCACCTATGGGCGGGGATTTTGACTCTACATTAGAAGAAGATTTCCATTCAAGCATTGCAAAATATGATAATGTACTGTTTACTATTCACGGGCATTTACATAATCACGAAGTATATACTCCTTACCCTGATAATATTACCTATGTTAACGTTTATGGTGTACAATATGAAAAATTTAACGTAATAAAAATAATTGATGATCAGTTTGAGATTGAAACATATGAGTTTTAAAGTATTGCTGATTTCAGTTTTTATTCTGGCATGCAGTATAACCTCAAGTTATGGTCAGGTTTCATATAAAGTTGATTCTGCCGGTTATAAAAGATTCTTACCAGATTATGTAAAATTACAACTTGCCGGTGGTATAGGTTTTTTGTCTACAGGTATAGGATATACTTTTTTCGATCACAGATTAGATGTTTCTTTCTTTTACGGATATGTACCTGAATATTTTACAGTAGATGATTTACATAGCATAAGCTTACAACTAACAGCCAAACTGTTTAGGTTTAAATATAAAAACATTGAAATACTGCCTTTAAATATTGGATGGTTTGCTCATCATACTTTTGGAAATGAATATTGGGTGACGTTGCCCGATAATTATCCTGATAATTATTATTGGTGGTCGCCCGGCAGAAATGCAGGTATATTTATCGGTGGCGAGATAAAAACAAAATTATTGGCAAACAAAACACCTGCTTCAGGAACAGCTTTTTATGCCCGAATAGGAACAAGAGGTTTATACCTGGTAAGTAAATTTGAAAATTCCTCCATCCCGTTGACTGATATTATCGAGCTTGGTTTTGGTGTGGCAATTTATCGTTAAAACAAATATCATGAAAAAATATATAGTCATATTCATTTTTGTATTAATATATTCTATTTCCTGCACAGGACAAGAAAATAATAATACTATACCGAAAATTGGATTAACTACAATAGCTCAGGTAAATCAAGGGACAAGTTACATAACAGCTCCTACAGATATTGGAAACATTGAGCCACTTTGGTTCGAAGGGAATTTGATACCTAATTTTTATATTCGGGTAAGTAAAGATTCACGATTGATGGGAGTACTTACTCCACAAATTATTATCAGGATGTACCAGGAAGAATCATACCCAGTGAGAACCCCAAGTTATATGCCTCAAATTACGGTATACTATTTATTAAGCTCAAAAACTGAAGTTAATAGTTTGAGTTTATTTGGGAGATTTGCACATCATTCCAATGGACAGGATGGCGACTTTTATCTGGATAATGGAGATATTAATCTTATAAGCGGCAATTTCACAACAAACTATTATGAGTTTGGATTTATAAAAACAAATTATAATACACGATTTAGCGCTGCACAATTTTTAAGAACATCAGTAGAACTGCATCCACAAAACTCAACTATGGAAGAAATGGATGGTATGTATAGTTTATACCGTTGGAACAATATTTTTTCAATTTTTAAGCTACCAACTAATAGTAATCAGAATAAAAAAAAGAATGCAAGTATTTCATTAAAAGGTCAGGCACCGTGGATGTTTGGGGATTTAAATAACCTGGATGGCTTTTCCTTAGACAGATTAAATCTGAGTCTGACATTTTATTATCATCCAAAGTTTTTAGAAGATATTGGATTGTTTGCTCAATTATATCACGGAATGGATTATTACAATATATATTTTAATCATAAGCTAGATATTATTCGTTTTGGAATAATGACAGAAAAATTAAGATTTTAACTATTTAAATAATAAGTAAAATGAGAACAAAAGGACTAATACTGATATTGCTTTTAATGGTAAGTCAATTTACAATAGCTCAAAATCCCGATATTTCAGGATTTGTAAGGAACTATACAGGTGTTTTATACGAGAATGGAGATTTCTCTATACTGCAAAATACTCTTAACCTGAATATTACCAAATCAGGAGATAAGATTGCTTTTAAAGCAAATCCAATGCTTTATCATTATAATGCTGATAGTTTAGATTTACGACTAAGAGAACTTTATCTTGATTTGTATTTTACCAATTTCGATTTGCGTATTGGTAAACAACAAGTTGTTTGGGGTAAAGCCGATGGTGTTTTTATTACTGATATTGTTTCACCACTGAATCTTACCGAATTTCTTTTACCCGATTTTGATGAAATAAGAACTGGAGTAATTGCAACTAAATTCGACTATTACATTGGGAATAGTACATTTAAAATTATCTGGATGCCAGTATTTACACCTACAGAAACTCCTTCTACAAGTTCAATATGGTATGTAGTACCTGATTTTCCGGTAACTCCAACTTTTGATTATTCAAAAGAAAATATAGACCCCAGCCTCGAGAACAGTGAGATATTTGTAAAATACTCAACTATGACATCAAAAATTGATTTTGAAATTATGGGAGCATACACCTGGGATGATTATCCAACAATGCATGTCGAAAAACAGTTTGATATGTCATCTGGAAGTCCTGTTTTAACAGGATTAAATATCACACCGGAACATCATCGTTTATCTGTTGGAGGAGGTTCTTTTAGTACTGAGATTAAAGGTGTTATCTTACGTGGAGAAGCTGCTTATTATAACGGAAAATATTTCCAGACTGAAGATCCTTTACAATTAGAATCAATTATTCAGAAAGATTATTTGCACTACTTGGTTGGTTTAGATTTTATTATTGGTGGTGTAAACTTAAGCACACAGTTTAAACAACAAGCAATACTTGATTACGACAAAAATATTTTAAATGAAGAAGCTGAGAATACAATGACATTTTTAGCCAGATACGATTTATTACGCGAAACTCTTCATCTTGAATTATTCTCATATATTGGATTAACATACA
>JAUVUS010000160.1 GCA_030600865.1 Bacteroidales bacterium
ATAGTGCCCCCAGCTTATAACAGCGGGTCAAAATTAAGCGGGGTTTTGGTGGTTTGCGAACTAATTGCTATCTTCAAACTTTATTAACGGGTGATATTGAAACAGGGCGAAATCCCCGCCAAATCTTACCCGCGGACCGTTAAAAACAAGGCGAAAAAAAAGTAAAAAAGTAACTCTCATCTCATCTTGACACAGAAATAATTTACGGAAAAATGTCACAGTCTGATAATAAAATTCCTTAATTGATTGTTTCAATAAAAAAAGACAAAAAATAATTTAGTATTCCAACCCGCTTTTGCTCTTCGAGCAATTAGGAAAGTCAACCATTTAAGCACATCCCGAAAAATCGGGAAGAGCTTAAATATTAGCCAACATTATGTTATTAATTGTAAATAAATTTATATCTTCGATAAACAAATTCATTAATATGAATAAGTTATCTAAAAGGATATTTATCAGGATAATACTAAGTGTTTCAATATCTGCGATTTCTTTATTTGTAATATTGAGTATCACCGATAAATATCAAGTTAATTTGTTAAATAAAGAAAGATCAAGCTCCACTGCTTTATTTTGCTATTATGATCTTGATAAAGATGGGAATAGCGAAAAATTACATTTAGATAAAAATAATTCAGGAAGAATAGGCCTTATAGTTTATACAAAAGATAAAATAATTGATCACTGGAATTTTAAAGGGGAATGGGGAATAATCAACAAGCCATTCCTTGGCGATTTTGACAATGACGGGAAAGATGAAGTTTTCCTTTTTTCCCGAATTAAGGATTCTCTTTATATACATTGTATTGATCCTATTAATAATAAAATTGAATTCCAGAATAAAGCTATAACTAAAGTTTATGAAATACACGGGAGATATGATTTTAATATTTTTACCGGAGTATTATACGACATGGATTATGACGGAATAAAAGAAGTTTATTTTTCAATTGGCACGGGTTATTCAACCAGACCAAGAAATTTATTTGTATATAACTTTATAAAAGATACTGTTATTAGATCTCCGGAAAGTTGTGCTGCTTTGTATTCACCAATAATTGCTTATGATCTTAACGATGATACTATCCCCGAATTTTTCTGTTCAACATATGCCATTGGTAATTGCAATTTAAGTAGAGATTATTCTGATCAATACAGTTGGTTAATGGTTTTTAATTCCGAAATGGAATTTAAATTTCCACCGGTGTCAATTGATGCTTATCCTGCTATAACGGAATTTACACCTTTTGATACCGGGGACAATAAATATATTCTTGCTCTGCACCTCTACATCGGTACTAAAAACTTCCCGAGTTTTTTAGCTCTATTCGATAATAAAGGGAGGATTATCAGGAAAAGAAATATAGAATATAAACAAACATGGAAAGGAGCAATACTTATTTCAAACGATGATGATTACAAAACAACTTACCTGCTTAAAGCCAATGGTAAGGTTTTCAAAATTGACACAAGCCTGAATATTAAAAAGCATTACAGTCTTCCAAAAATATCTAGCCCATCTCATTTTCAGAAATTAGATATAGATGAAAATGGTAAAGATGAATATATTTTCACCGGACAAAATTCAAATCAATTTGTTATTACAAGACATGATTTCAATCACCCTGTTTCTGTTTCATTAGCGGATAATTTTAAGTTCCCTTTATTCTCGTTGAAAAAATCAAATCAATCATCATCAGAATTATTTTTGGATACTGAAGAGTATTCGTATTATTTTAGTTACGGAAAATCGTTAGCATATAAATATTGGTATTTCCTACTTATCATAAATGCTATGTTTATTTACCTGTTTTTTTATATTACAACCAAGGTAAAAGAATACAGAAAATTAAAAATTAGTAATACAGAAAAGAAGATATCAGAACTTCAACTAAAATCATTTCAAAATCAAATTGACCCGCATTTTACCTTTAATATATTAGAAACATTCGGAAATTTAATAACTGAGAAAAATGCTGAAAAAGCGAGTTTCATTTTTAACAATTATACCAAAATCTTAAAATCAGCTATTATTAATTCCGACAGGGTATTCATCCCATTAAAAGAAGAACTAAGTTTTGTAAAAAGTTATTTAGATTTGGAAAGATACAGATATAATCACAAATTCAATTACCAATTTAATATACAGAAAGGATTAAATGAAAACATAATCATCCCTAAAATGTTGGTTCATATATTTGTTGAAAATGCTATAAAGCATGGAATAAGGCATCTCGATTCAGATGGAATAATAAAAATAGAAGTATATCATAAAAATGGTTCATATAATATCAATATTGAAGATAATGGAGTAGGACGAGAAAAAGCAAAAAAGTGTGTGAACTTTTCAACTGGTAAAGGTTTAGATATATTAAATCAAATTCTGGAGCTGTATTACAAATTATATAAGCATAAAATTACTTATAACATAATTGATTTGTATAATAATAAAGAAGCTTCCGGCACACAGGTAAAAATTCAAATTCCGGTAAAAAACTAACATGATAATGAAAGAGATAAGCTGCATAATAATTGATGACGAACTTGAAATAAGAAACAGGGTTGAAAGCCTGCTATTGAAATTTGAAGGTGTCAAAGTTATCTCGAAAGAAGGCATTTCCGAAAAAGCAATTGAAAAAGTAATCGAATTAAAACCCGATATAGTCTTTATTGATATTGAAATGCCCCGAATGAATGGATTCGATATAATTAATAAAATCAGGGAACAATTTTGTTATCCTACCTTTATTTTTGTAACCGCGTACAATCAGTATGCAATTAAAGCAATAAAAAAAGAAGCTTTCGATTTTTTATTAAAACCTGTCGATATAGAAGAGCTTTCGCAAACGATTGAGCGATATAAAGAAAAAATTGCCCATCATATTAATCATCCCAAAATTCAATGCTTGAGCGAAAGAGAAAAAGAAGTTCTGGAACTACTTTTACAAGGATTCTCCAGCAAAAAAATTGCCAAAAAGCTATTTATTAGCAAAGCAACCATCGACACCCATCGAAGAAATATTCTTGAGAAGACAGGGATGAAATCAACGGCAGAGTTGATAGCACTTAAATGAGCAACTGCTTTACAAGTTTTGAGTATTAGTGTTTTTTGGCAAAATATAACTCCGGGTCCAGTAAAACTTAAATTTTGTTTTACAGAAATTATCTTTCGTAATAAATCAAATCTAATTCCTTAACTTTTTTAAAATCAGCATCTGATGTTAATAAGGGTAAATCAAGGTACATTGCACTTGCCATGATTATGCTGTCAGGTAATTTTACTGAATTTTCTTGTTTAATTTTTATCACAATTGATTTTATTCGATTATTAATATCAATTATAATGCACTCCGATAAAAAATTTTCAATTAACTTTCGCTCCTTCGTGTTAATGTCTTTAAAACCTAATAGTTCAAGCTGAGTAATAAAAGAAACATGTAATTGTTTCTCGTCTAATAATTCTGCCAAAGTTTGATCCCCGGAAAGTAAATACAGGACTATATTTGTATCTATAAAAAGCTTATTCCCATTCATCTCGCATTCTCTTTTGTATAATTAAAGCATCTTCCTTTAATTTTATTACTCCGCAATACTTGCGAACTTTTATCCCCTTCGTTTTTCTTTCCTGCATTACCCTTTTCATCATTAAAAGGATGGTATTTTTTGTTGCTCCTTTTTTTATTACTACTACCATAGTTATTAGTTTTTTGTAAAGTTAAGAATTTTTTATCGATTTTTGGGATGCATTATGCCAACAGATGCTTATTCCCTAATCTTTTCCAAAGTTTGGAACTTTGGTTACTACTCATTAATGAGTAGTTAAAATCATTATAAATGAGTATTGCTCATCCCTTTTTTCAATACTAACTTGCATAAAAAAAAGCGTTAGCTTTTATTATTACTCTTGAAAGCCGGTTACTTTAAATGTCTGATAGTCTGTAACGACACTTCAAGGGCATATAAGCTACAGTTCCTCGCTTCTTTATTTTATTATTTATTAACAGCTTTTGGGGCTGGGGCAATAAAAACTTATTAGTTATGAAAACAATACTTACTAATTTTAAAAAGTATAATCGTTTTGTCATTGGTTTTGTTATTGGTTTTATGTTTTGCTTTAACAGTTTTGGACAATCTGAAATAATGAATGATTACAATCCTTGGAATGTTGATATCCCTGATTATGGTGGTAATCATGTTTGTTCCGATTTAGGACTGATAGTAGCACCTAGTAATGCGATAATTACTAAGGTTAAAGTTTATTATGAAATAAGACATACCTATCCAGGTGATTTAGATGTATGGTTAACTTCATATTATAATGGTAGTTGGCATGATTACTATTTATATCATTATGGAGATTTAGGAAGTACAGACAATATTGTAGAAACGAGAGATAATATACATGCTTGGGATGGAGCTTTAGCTAATCAAACTTGGTATTTATGTGTTTTAGATAATGCTACAGGCGATATTGGATATATTGATTTTTTTCAAGTTTGGGTCACTTATTGTGATTTAGTTGATGATACTTGGGTAATGGTAGTAGAGCAAAACACTTGTGAATATGCTTATTTAGATTGGTATAATTGCACTGACAATGTACAGGGGTTTCGAATTGAAAGGGATGGAAATGAAATTGCTAATTTGTCAGCAAGTGCTTCAGATTATACAGATAATAGTGTAAGTGAAGGTTACCATGAATACTGTGTCTATGCATACAATGATTGTAGTCAAAGTTATAGTTGCGGGGATGTAACAGTGAAAGAAGAATCTGTATCACCGTCAAGTGCTTCTGCAAGTCCAAATCCTGTTTGTTCAGGCAATTCAACCACATTAAGTAAATCAGGCGGGTCATTGGGTACAGGTGCATCATGGAAATGGTATAAAAATAGTTGTGGGGGAACTTATATAGGTACAGGTAGTTCAGTTTCAGTATCACCCACATCAACAACTACATATTATGTCAGAGCAGAAGGGGATTGTAATACTACATCTTGTGCAAGTGTAACGGTAACTAATAAAACAAATTCAACCGCACCAACAAGTGCATCAGCAAGCCCAAACCCTGTTTGTTCAGGTAATTCAACCACATTGAGTAAATCAGGTGGGTCATTGGGTACAGGTGCATCATGGAAATGGTATAAAAATAGTTGTGGTGGTACTTATGTAGGTTCTGGCAGTTCAGTTTCAGTATCTCCAACTACTACAACAACTTATTATGTTAGAGCAGAAGGGGATTGTAATACAACATCTTGTGCAAGTGTAACGGTAATTGTAAATCCTTTACCTACGGCTCAATTTTCAACATCCAGTACAACTATCAACGAAGGAGATTGTATAAATTTCATTGATCAAAGTACTAATACTACAAGTTGGTCATGGACATTTACAGGAGCTACTCCAAATTCTTCGACTTCTCAAAATCCAATAAATATATGTTACAACACACAAGGAACATATACAGTAACCTTAACTGCAACAAACTCGTGTGGAGCAGATACAGAAACAAAAACAAATTATATTTCAGTATACGGAAATTCACCAATTGCTGATTTTACAGGCACTCCAACAAGTGGTACTGAGTCATTGACTGTTCAGTTTACTGATCAGTCAAGTAATTCTCCAACCAGTTGGTCATGGAATTTTGGTGATAGTGATACTTCCACAGATCAAAATCCAACTCATACCTACAATAATCTTGGAAATTATACTGTATCTCTAACTGCAACAAATTCCTATGGTGATGATACAGAAACAAAAACTGATTATATTAGTGTTATTGTGGGTATAGAAGACATTGAAACTGATAATCAAATCAATATCTACCCTAATCCAACAAACGGCACATTAATTATTGAAGCCAGTATTGATATAAATTATATAAAAATTTACGATTTGATTGGTAGCTTGGTTTATGAGAACAAATTTAAACCGGAGATAAATATTTCTCATTTTGATGAAGGTATTTATTTGTTAAAACTTTATTCTAAAGAAGGCGAAATTCTAAAAACTGAAAAAATAATTGTAAATAAATAATACATTTTGTAATCATTTTATACTTTTCCTAAATAGGCACAAGCGTATTTCGCTTGTGCCATTAAAAATATAACAAAATACTTTAATCAATGAAATATTACGTTCTGGTTATCTTTTCACTTTTATCATTTAATCTTATTGCACAAGACATTATAATTAAGAGAAACGGCGATGAAATTAAATCCAAAAT
>JAUVUS010000154.1 GCA_030600865.1 Bacteroidales bacterium
CCAAATAAAGCTTTGAGCGTATCCATTAAACTGCCTGTTCCAGCAGAGCATTTAATGTTCATCACATTATCAAAAAGCTCTTCTTTTTCTAATGAAATTACAGAAACTTTTGTATCTTCTCCGCCAATATCCACTAGTACATAAAAGTCTTTATTAATCTCAGGAAAAGATTTTTTTAAATTTTTAATATAATCTTTGGCATAATCAATCGAACCATGTGCATGAGCATAATTTTCTACCAACACAAAAATTTTTGTTCCTAGTTCCGGATAAACCTTTCGCAACACATTCTGAACTTGATAGCGGCCACTACCCGTTATGCCTATGTTTTGAATATTGAAATCGTTCGCTCCTTTGTCTTTGATATCTTTAAAAATGTGCTTAATAGTCTCAATAGTATCACCATGATTATCATAAGAGCTTTTAAAAATTATTTTGTCATTTTTCGCATTGACAATCAGCATTTTTGCCATAGTAGATCCGACATCCAAACCGATATTAACTGGCATTTTCTCTATATTTCCACCTTTATCCTCTATAATCCCGGGTTCAATAAGTCTTTTGAAAAGCCCTGTTTTTTCATATTTTTCCTTTAAATGTTTGAAACCCGGATATTCGATAAATTTCTCTTTTTTTCTCAATTTCTCTTTTTCTTGCGCTCTAAAATTTTCTTCACCTATTTGTTCCACCAAATGCTGAACGCCATTTAAAAGAATTGCTTGATTTTGATCAAAAACAATGTCTTTAACACCAATGCTTTGTAAATAATCCTGGGTGCAATCCCGCATAAACTGCCAATCAAACACCCTGCCAGTAAGGTAAACCTTTTCTGTTTTTTCAAGCAATTTTTTACAAGCTTTTAGAACTTCTGATTTCATAGTTACGGCCAAAGCAGTTTCTAGTGGGATACCCTGATTTTTATCAGAAATAGTAGCCGAAGAGCTAAAAACGCCGCATCTATCAACTCTGATTTGGACTTGCACTCTTTTTTCTTTACCGTTTTCTCCTAGATAATCTTTTAGTAATTCGTCAACTTTTTCGTTTTTAATATCCAATTTTTGTAAAATTCGGCTGAGATTGATACCACTCCCTGCTCCACAACGAGGATTAGTTGCTAGTAAATCATCTTTGAGTTCGCCGTTTTTATCAATAGCAATGACCATATATCCGGAAGCAGATAAATCAATAATACCAAGCGAGTTCAAATCTTGGTTTTCAGAATTGTTCATCAAAAATTGGGCTTCTGCCCAGAGTGCCGCTGAAGGCAAAATAATTTCTCCATGACCTAAAGTATCTCGAACAATCTCTGCTAATTTTCCGGTGATAAATAATTGGCAATTTTTATCTTTTAAAATATCCAAAACACCGTACTTTGCAAATAAGGTTTCGATTTGATCATTATTGGGAATAAGCAAATTCTTGGTTTTAGTGTTTTTTATTATTTTAAGATGAATATTTACTATTCCGGCATCGATTATTATAGAGTTTAACTTGGAGATATTTGTTATCATATTCAATGTCTAAATATACGTTTTAAAAATTCATTTTTTTCCTCGAAAAAAAGCAAGCTTTTAAAATATAAAGAAAACAAAAATTATTTCAATCTAATAAACGAAATTTTCAAAAAATATTTCGCCTAAAACGGGAGTCTGCTCTTAAACTCCAAATTTTACGCTAAAATAGTAAATATTTCAATATTGCGTTTCACGTAATGCTTTAAAAAATCGGATTGAAAATATATTATAAAGATTTTTTAAAATTGTTCTTTTGGCTTGAACCAAGAGATTCTAAAAGAATTCTAAAATGTCAGGGGGTATTGAAAGATTGGCCTCTTATGTTTTTATTCTGTATTTTATATCTTGAGACATTCAACTTTATTTATGTGTGCGGAAAACAGGAAAAAGTGGGAATGAAACTCAAAAATTTACATAGCCTGCCGGAAATATTTACTTAACAATCTTTTACGAATCATATTGAATCCCTATAATATTCCGGTTCCGTACAACAGAGGATTAAATTGCAGAAGGTGCTGCGCACTTCAGCGTTTATCCTTATTGGGTAACTTCGATATAATTTAAGGACACTTGTAAATAAAAATATATTATATTTGAAGTGTCAAAGATATGTTCAACATACCCATATCGATAGAAAAACGCTTAGACAGATTACTGGATTATAATTTGAACCCAAAACATTTCAGCAGGTTTGCATATTATTAAGCATACGTTGTGTATTTTTTGTTGATCAAATTATTAATTGAAATTAACTCTTTAATATGGTCCATTTAGAATCAAATGCATTTGAAAGAATAAAGAATGGAGACGAAAAAGCATTTGATTATATCTTCGATACATATTACACAGGCTTATGTATTTTTGCAAATAAATATGTCGAAGATATAGACCTTGCAGAAGATATTGTACAAGAGCTTTTCATTAAAATATGGGAAAAAAGAGAACAATTAAATATTAATAATTCTTTAAAATCTTACCTTTTTCAATCGGTTAATAATAGCTGTTTAAATCATTTAAAACATCTAAAAATAAGAGATAATTACAAAAAACATATAAGTTGTTATAAAACTGATGAATTGCACTTAGATACTCTTGTTGAGGAAGAATTAAATTTAAGAATATATAATTCGATTGAATCACTACCTGAAAAATGCAAAATAATATTTAAACTAAGTCGTTTCGGGGGATTAAAATATAAAGAAATTGCTGAAAAACTTGAAATTTCGATCAAAACTGTCAAGGTTCAAATAGGAAAAGCCTTAAAAACTCTTCGACGCGACCTGCAGGACTACCTTCCTTTACTATTAATATTCAAAGTATTATTATAAATAAGGTACTACCACGAATTTATTGGTAATATTTAGAGTTGGAAAGTATAAATTTAAATGCAGAAAATTGGAATGTTGGAATGTTGGAAAGCAATGCATGGTATTCAAGAAATTTGTCCTTGCTTTAGGGATTCAATAATTCATTTTTCTTTCAAATGACTACCTTTGGCGCAACTTTCCATTATTCCATCATTCCCTCATTCCATCATTAATACATTATCCATTAAATTTATGGTAGTATCAAATTTTTTAAAAAAGTAGGCCTAAATATTTCTTTAGTTGTCATAATATTATAAATAATAAATAATATGGAAAAGAATTCTAAACATTTCGATTGGGTAATTATTGCTAATATTTTAGCAGATGAAGCTACTCCTGAAGAAAAACAAATATTCGATAAATGGATTTCTTCAAACAATGAAAATAAAGCATATTTTAATGATCTGAAAAAAATATGGAATCAATCCGGATCATTAAGCGAATATGATTTAATTGATGTTAATGCTGCAAAAGAAAAAGTAAAAAGAAAAATCAAAATACAGAGTAATAATAAATTCCTTATTGCACGCAAATTGTTAAAAGTTGCAGCTGTATTTGTATTTACTTTTGGAATTGGCTGGTTGACATACTATATATTTGAAAAAGCAAGCAGTAAACATTTTCAGTATATCGAAACTGTTACAAAAAATGGAGAAAAGGCTCAGGTAGTGCTCTCTGATGGAACAAAAATCTGGATCAATTCCGGCTCAAGCTTAAAATACCCGGATGTATTTACTGGTAAAAACCCTGAGGTTTTTTTAGAAGGTGAGGCTTTTTTCGATGTATCACTTAATAGAAATAAACCATTTATAATAACAACATCACTTATACAAGTAGAAGTGTTAGGAACAGAATTCAATATATCATCATATCCCGATGACGAAACAATTGAAACGACCTTAGTTACCGGAACTGTTAAGATTACAAGTAAAAATGCTAAATCAAAATGGGGAAAAGAAACCTATATACTTAAGCCAAACGAAAAAGCAATTTTTTCAAAAAACAACAATACCATAGTTGTTGATGAAGTAATAACAAAATATTATACATCATGGAAAGATGGAAGGTTATACTTCAATAACGAAACATTTGAAAAGATTGCAAAAAGATTAGAACGTTGGTATGATTTGGAGATAAAACTTACCGGTAGCGAATTAAAATACAATAGATATACCTGTGTTGTTAATAAAGACAAAACAATCGAACATGTTTTAAATCTTTTAGATATATGCACTCCTATAGAATATTCAATAGAAGGAAAAACTATAACTATTAAACAAAAGTAATTGTTACAAAAAATAAAAACTGATGAAAAAGGAAAATAAGATAAATTCTGACATTTCGCAAAGCAGGATTATTTGTTTTTTAAGATTGAATATAATTATTTTTATTATTCTTGGTGGCTTACTAAGAGTTTCCGCGAGTGCTTATTCGCAAAATTTTACAATTTCAATATCGATGAAAAATGTTGAGATTATAGAAGTGATTAAAGAAATAGAAAGGCAAAGTGATTTTGATTTTTTTTATAAAACTAACGATTTAAAAACTGATATTAAAATTAATATTAATGTTACAAATGCAACTATCGAAGAAATATTGGATTATATTTTGGAAAATACCGGCCTGACTTATTCGATTGTCGATAAAGATATTGCTATAACAAAAATATCCAAACAAGATAATAATCAAAATCAATTAAACCAGAATATTATAACAGGTGAAATAACCGGAATTGTAACAGATGAAAATGGAGAGCCTTTACCGGGTGTAAACATAATAATTGAAGGGACTACCACAGGAACAATTACAAATTATTACGGAAAATATGTACTTGAAGTAGGTGATTTTAATGGTAATTTAGTTTTTTCTTTCATGGGTTTTAAACAACAAGTTATTGCTATAAATGGGAGAACAAAAATTGATGTAACCCTTATTGAAGAGATAGCCACGCTTGACGAAATAGTTGTCATTGGGTATGGTGTCCAAAAGAAAATTGATAAAACAGGTGCTGTTTCAACTATTGAAGCTGCCGAATTAAATGATGGTGTTATAACCGACCCTATACAATGCTTGCAAGGAAAAACAGCAGGTGTTTTAATCACAAAAAAAGGTGGTGACCCTAATGGTAGGTTTTCAGTGAAAATCAGAGGAGCATCAGGTTTAAATTCCGGTACAGATCCATTATATGTAGTTGATGGAGTTCCCGGTGTTGACCCAACAACTATTGCACCGGAAGATATTGAATCTTTCAGCATTCTAAAAGATGCTTCTTCAACGGCCATTTATGGAGCAAGAGGTGCAAATGGTATTATTATTATTACAACTAAAAGAGCAAGTGCAAAACAAGGAACACAAATAGAGTTTAACAATTATTTGTCAATTGATAATGTAGCTCACAGAATAGATTTATTGAGTGCTGAACAAATTAGAAAATATGCAGCCGATAACGATTTGAATTTAACTGATGGTGGTGCAAATACGGATTGGCAAGATGAAATTTACAGACAAGCCCTTTCACAATCGTATAACTTAGCTATTGCAGGTGGAAGCGAGAACACAACTTACCGTGTATCAATCACTCATACCGATTTTGAAGGAGTAGTTATTGGAAGTGAAAAAAAGAGAGACATAGGACGAATAAACATTACACAAAATGCTTATGATAATAAATTAACAATAGTTGCAGGAATAGCTGGTACGATAGAACATAATCAATATCAAGACTATGGAGGCAATGGTGGAACTGATATACTTTATCAGGCTTTTCAAAGAAATCCGACTTTACCGGTTTCCAATATTGATGGAAGCTATTATGAAATTGATGAGTTTGCTTACAATAATCCTGTTGCAATAGCAAACGACATACAAAACGAAAGAGATTCCAAACATTTCCTGGCAAATTTTAAAGCTGATTTTGAAGTTATTGCCGGTTTAAAAGCAGGTATCAATACTGCTTATACCCGCGATGATTCAGAATCGTTTTATTTCCAGCCCAGCTATACCAAATCAACAACTACAAATGGCTTAGCAAGAAGAAATTACGATAATTTTGAAAGTAAGCTTTTAGAATTAACTATTAAATATGATAAAGTACTTAATAGTATTCATAGTTTAAATGCTGTAGCCGGTTATTCATTTCAGGAAGACATTGTTACAGGTTTTGCAGCGCAAGGTAGTGAACCTTTATCCGATTATGTATTATCACATGATCTCGAAGTGCTTAATAATGTAACCTTAGGTGATATATCATCCTATAAAGGTTCTAACAAGTTAATCTCATTCTTTGGTAGAGGTGTTTATAATTATGCTTCAAAATATTACCTTACAGCTACACTTCGTAGAGATGGTTCTTCAAAATTTGGAGTTAATAATGAATGGGGTTGGTTTCCTTCTACTTCTCTGGCATGGAATATTAAACGTGAAAGTTTTTTAGAAAATATAAATTTAATTAGCAATTTAAGACTTAGAGTTGGTTGGGGATTATCGGGCAACCAGGAAATTGACAGATATTTGGATGTTGATTTAATAGGTACCGGACATACGGGTATTGACGAAGATGGGAATCCAACCGTAACATTTGTGCAAATTAGAAATGCTAATCCTGATTTAAAATGGGAATC
>JAUVUS010000210.1 GCA_030600865.1 Bacteroidales bacterium
GAATTACCAACAGAGGCGGAAAAGGAGTGAAGACCCTTAATATTACCGAGAAAACAGGATAAGTGATAGCCATTATAGGTGTAAATGATGACATGGGCTTGATGATTATTAACCGATCCGGTATAACCATTAGACTTGCAGTTTCGAACCTGAGAGTTACAGGACGTGCTACACAAGGAGTACGTTTAATTAATTTAAGAAATGATGACACGATTGCTGCGGTTACCCAGGTAACTAAAGTTGAGGATGAGGATATTGCTGCTGAAACTGAAATCAAGGATGGAGTTAATGAATCTAATGATAACCAGGAAACTAATGGGGATGTTAAAGAATAGTTTTAATTTTCGGTATAAAATTTGCCTTGAAGTAAATATATTATATTTTTGAAGAAATTTAATTGACAAACCTAAATTGAAAAACATTATGAAAATGAAAAAGTTATTAATAACAATATCAGTTGCTTTTGCGATGCTAATGATGATTAGCAATGTTCAGGCACAAAAGAAACATGTAAATAAAGCCCTGATTTGGGCTGAAAGTGGAGAAAAACTTGATACTGCCTTGAAAGCAGTTGAATTTGCTGAAACACAAGAAAAAACAAAAGACTGGGCGAAAACATACTATGTTAAGGGATTAGTTTATAATGCTATAGCGGGTAGTGAAAATGCAGATTTTGTTAATATTTGCAAATATCCTTCAATTAAAGCTTTTGATAATTTTAAAAAAGCATATAATATGGATGGTGGTGGTATGTATCACAGTGCAATGGACATACAATTTCTGACTTTAGCTAATACATTTGTTCAAAAGGCTATCGATACATATAATGCGGAAACCTTTGAGGATGCATTTCTATATTTTTCAAAAACACTTGAAATAAAGGAAATGGAAATTTTCAAAGGTGAAATTGATACTGCAATTATATTTAATGTAGCAATTACAGCTCAAAGAATTAAAAAATACGAAAAAGCTATAGATTATTACAATAAAGCTATTGAATACAAGTATGCTGAAGGAGATGCTTTTTCTTTATTGGCTGAATGTTACAAAGAAAAAGGAGATAGTCTAAACTATGTGAATACTTTAAAGAGAGGATTTGAAACATATCCGTCAAATCAATCATTATTAGGTGGAATTATTAATTATTACCTGTTAGAAGCTGAAAATACTGAAGAAGCGTTTAAATATTTAGCTGTTGCAAGAGAAAATGATCCAAATAACCCTCAGTTTTATTCTGCAGAAGCACATTTATACGGTAAAATAGGTGATAGGGAGACAGCAAAAGAAAAATATAAAAAGGCTATTGAAATTGATGAAAACTTTTTTGAGGCTTACTATAATTTGGGAGTTATATATTTTAATGAAGGAGTTGAATTAACTGATGCAGCAAACGAAATAGTTGATAATGCAAAGTACCAGGAAGCAAAGACTATTGCGGATAATAAATTTAAAGAATCATTGCCATATATTGAAAAATCACATGAATTAAAACCTGATGACAGAAGTATTATGTCTACATTGAAAACTTTATACTATCGTTTAAAAGCAAATGATAAAGAAATGAATGATAAATATGAAGCGATAAATGCTAAATTAGAACAATAATATTATTTAATATATAAGTTAAAGTAGGGAGGTAATAAAATTTATCTCCCTATATTATAAAACATCCTATTTAACATAATATAAATTATAGGACAAGTAATGCAAAATCCGTAATACTGCGTATTTAGCATAAAATCAGATATCGGTCAACTTGTTGGACTATATCGATAGATTTTATGTTAAGGATTTTGAGTTATATGTAATGAAAGCAATTTGCGCTCACCTATATCCAAATTTGTCAGCTATAATAATACTATGTCTCCTCCCGATTTAAAGTTTTTGTTGCTTTTGAAAGAATCAAAAGCTTATAAAACTAGTATCGGGATTTCGCCCTACGGGTAAATAGAATGTGCTTCGAGTTTACTTTATTCGGGTAATTATACAGAAATGGTTCTAATATGCGATTGTCGACGACATATAATAATCTTTTTAAGGTGTCGACGAGTGCTTCGCAGTTCTAAGGCAGTTATTGGTAAGATGTTTTAGTTCTTGCAGTTTAGATTCTAAATTTTACCGCTTAGATTTTCTCTTTTTCTTTTTACGGTTTTTTTCTTCCAGTTCGGCTTCTTCCATTAATGATTTCCAATCCTGTGATTTATCTACTGTGAAATCTAAGGTGTTTTGATAATCAGTTTTAGAAATAGTTATTCTTTGAATGGCTTTACCCAAATTATTTTCTATATCTTCTAACAGTTCTTTTTCTTCGGAACTACAAAACGAAACGGCTTGTCCTTTTTGACTGGCACGCCCGGTTCTGCCAACTCTGTGTACATATTGTTCCGAAGATTCAGGTAAATCATAATTTACTACGTATTCTACATTCGGTATGTCAATTCCCCTGGCACTAACATCAGTTGCGATTAATACTTTTAACTCTCCTTTTCTGAAGCTGCGCATGGTACGTTCCCGCTCCTCTTGTAACTTATCGCTATGGATGGTATCTGCAACAATATCAACCCTTTCCATAGCTTTTTTTACACGCTCTGCTCGTATCTTGGTTCTTACAAATACTAATATCTTCTTTTCATGATTATCCTTTATAAGGTATTCTAAAAAGAAACGCTTATCATCCATTTCAACAAAGGCAACAGCATGTTCAATATTTTTTGCTACCGGGTCTTCTGGTGAAATTTGTATACGAATGGCATTAGTGACTAGCGAATACGCCAGGTTTTTTATTTTATCGTTGATAGTTGCAGAGAAAAAAAGCGTTTGTCGTTTTTTAGAAAGATGACGCATTAAGTCGTTGATATCTTTAATAAACCCCAGATCGAGCATATGATCGGCTTCATCCAGAACCAAAATTTCAATTCGCTTTAAATTCAGTGCGCCCTGGCTTACTAAATCGAACATTCTGCCGGGAGTGGCAATTAAAATATCTACCCCTTTGTTTAACTGCTCAATTTGAGGTTCCTGATCTACACCACCATGAATACAAAAAGTAGTAATGCGTGTGTGTTTACCTAATGTTTTAAAAACAGAGTCTAATTGCAAAGCCAACTCATGTGTAGGTGCCATAACCAAACACTTTACACCATCCGGACGGCCTTTAATTTTGTGTTCTTGCAAAATGTGCAAAATAGGTATGGCAAAAGCTGCCGTTTTACCTGTGCCTGTTTGTGCAATAGCCAACACATCTTCGCCCTTTAAAATAGGCGGAATAGCTTTATATTGGATATCTGTGGGTTTTTTAAAACCCAATTTAGAAATACTGGTTTTTATTCCCTCGGCAATACGATATTCTTCAAATTTCATACTAACTAATTAAGGCGCAAAGATAGAAATTAGATATGAACTATTAAGTTTTTAAGTCCAATTCATTTAGAAAGACATGTTAATTTCTTTTCCCAATATGTTTTCAAGCAGGAATGAGTATTTCATTTGTTTACCGAACGAAATTGCATCATTAAGCGAATATCCTTTTGATTCGACTAAATAAGCCATAAAAAAATATTTAACTCTTCCTCCACTCGCACAATGAATAAAGATTTTGCCTTCGTGATTTGCTAAAGCCCCGATAAATATTTGTAGTGTCTCAGGATTATATGAATCGGGATAACTCACCGGTATTGAAATATACTGTATTCCTAAGTCATTTAGTAAATTTTCTTCGTTAAAAGCAGTTTGAGTAAACTTTTCATTTTCGCTAACAGATCGAAGATTAATAAACAATGTTACACCTTCTGACTTAAGCCAGTTGCTGGCTTCCAAAGTTGGTTGTCCTCCAAAATAATAATTACCGGATTTATAGAAATTTTTGAATTCTTTAATAACTTCAACTGAATCTAGTGTGTTAGTTTTTTCTTCCTGGCTTTGTTTAACAACTATAATATTTGATGTTCCTAAAATGAACATTGTTGCAAGCAATAAAACATTAAAATTTGATTTCATAAGGCTGATTTGTTAATGAGTAATAATCTAATTATTAATCAATATTAGTCATTTAAAACGTTAATGCCTGTTAACAATTTGTGAATGTTTGTTAATGATTTTTCAGAAATTCCTTTAAGCTAAATCCGCAATAAGTTCTTTTTGGAATTGAATAATATCTGATCCCTGGGTAATAGGTAAACATTTATAAGTAGTGCCGGATTGACTCATAGATTTTTGTTTTCCTTTAGTTATCATGGTTTGTTTGCTGCATCCTGCAACAAAATATAAGTTGATTAAGTCCTTTTTTAGAAAATCACTGAATTCTTCGGCCTTCATTTCTTGTATGTTATCATAAAGTGGCCTTATGTAATAATCCACGTAGTTCTCTTTTGCTTTTGCCTGCGAAATATATGGTCCGATAATATCCAGGTCGTTTATTCCTTCTGTTAAACTTCTGTTGTAGGTTAATGATGATCTGGATTCTATTTTTAATATGGTAGCTCCCTGACCATTTTTTTGTATTTTAATATCGTATTCGTTTTTGGGACTAGCGAAATCATCTGTTCTAACATCATCGTATCTTATTATTTCCCAGTTGTTTAATTCTGAGTTTGCTAACCAGCTTTTAAAAAGTTCAAGAGCATAAATTTCGGATATCATTCCCCGAAACTGATTTTGCAATTTCAGTTTATTGCTTCGACTTACTCCATCCTGCCCTGCCTGTATGGTATGTTTAACTTTTTGTTTTGCTTGCCTTGCTGCGCGTAAGATTAAATCACTTTTAGGATCCAGATTGACTTTTACAATATTCCAGTCACCAAGCTTGGTTTTTATTTTCAGGTATTCAAACATAGTTTTATTTTTTAATCCCTGACTTTTTAATGGTTTTGACTGATTCGGATTTAGTTTTTCGTGCCTGTACAAATTCAACAGCTTTTTTTCTGATCAGTTCCGATTCTTTTTTGCCAAATCCCAGTGAAGTCATAATCAGACCATCTAATTGTTTACGGTCTTTAAAATCTATTTCTATGAAGATAGATTCTTGTTCCCTGCTATTCATGGATTTCATAATATCTTTCAATTCCTTTGCTTTTTTAATTAAGTATTTCGGGTGTGGAATCAAGGTATCTTGCACTACATTTACATCTACATCGCTCAAAGTTTGGCTGCCGGTTAACTGTCTTGAGAAAAGATCAATAAAATATCTGAAAATAGTACTATTTAAAAAGGCAAATAAAATATCCGAATAAGCTTGATATTCAGGCTTAATGCAAATGTTATAACTTACTTTATCGCAATAAACTTTGGTTTTGCGATTGTCTATTAGTCTGAACCTCTCACCTATTTTTGATGGA
>JAUVUS010000172.1 GCA_030600865.1 Bacteroidales bacterium
AGAAAACAACCTCGATAAAATGAATCAACAATTTAAAGATGACATAAAATCTCTAGGTTATACCTTTGATTTTGATGTAAGGTCAGATTTCACAAAAAACAGAGATAATTTTATCGACTATTTTCATCCAATACCAGTTGCTTATATTGAATTATCACAAAACATTTGGGCAAATTAACCTTTTTTAAAGTTACCCTTTTATTTATGAACAGTTTGCTGGATCAACTTAAACAACAATACCAAGATCGGCTCCAATCACCAAACAAGGATTACCAAAAAAGGAAAGTAATTCGAAAGGTATACTCACAGCAAAATCAAATGCTTAAAACCAGTAAAAGCATACCAAGCAAGATCGTGAGCATTTCCAAAACATTAATCCGTCCCATTGTCCGTGGAAAGAGATCAAGAAAGTTGAGTTTTCCCAAAGGGATCCTTCAGGAGGTGCTAAGGTAAACATGATACAGCTGGATGGGATCAATTTCATTGGACACTTAAGTTTTGATGCTTTTCATGAAGGGAACCGGTTGATCAGTTCCATCTGGTTATCCCAGCAACTAATTGGTAAGACCACCTACATATCAACAGATGCCATTTATGCGACCAACAAAAACAGGAAGTATTGAACCAAAAATCACATAACAACCAATTTTAGTAGAAAAGGCAGCGCAGGTAAATACGGACAGCAACGCAAGATTATCAGCAAGGAGTTGAACAAGGAACGGGCCTCTCGAATGGAAGGCAACTTTGGAACCGAGAAGGAAAAATAAAGCATAAACAGGATCAATGCTAAAACCCAGGCCAATGAATTGCAATTGATCTTCTTTGGTGTGCACATAGCCAATGTTGTCCGAAAAGATAAAAAGATACAAGCCAAAGACCTAGGTCTAGAAGTAGCTTAATTATCCTCTTGCTTTACAGGCTGTGTGAAAACAAAAACACAAATTAAGTTCTTTGATTTCTTGAAAATGTTAACAATTTCCTGGTAACTGAATTGGTCCTTTCATTTACTTAACCTACAACTTTATTATCTTTAAAATGAATGTAATAAAGCTTTAATATGCATTACAAAGAAAAACAAAACCGGGAACAACTAATGATGGTATCATACGACACGATGATTTCCCAGGATAACCCCGTTCGACTTATAGATTTAATGTGTAAAAAATTTGTTTCGGATAACCCGTTGCGTGATGAATGGAAAGGCAACAAAAAGGATGGCAGGAAAAGTTATCCACCTGACTCCATGTTGGGTTTACTGGTTTATGGCTATTTCAACGGGATATCAAGCAGCAGGAAATTAGAAAGGGAAACTTACCGCAATATTGAAGTCCTCTGGCTGATGGAAGGTTTACAGCCTGATCATTGGACTGTATGTGAATTTCGCAGGATAAACGAAGGTCTAATAAAAGATTTTCTTAAAACTTTTCGCCAGTTCTTATTGGAAGGTTCTTATGCCACGGGAGATAAACTTGTTTTTGATGGGACTAAAGTGAAGGCTTACGCCAAAAGGGAAATGCTGACATCAAAAAGCATCCGTGAAAAACTTGAAAGCCGTTATGCAAAAGAAAAAAATAATGAACGAAAGCAGGTTGTCGAACACCCATTCGGTACCATAAAATGGTTAATGGGCAAGTTTGATTTTTTATTAACAGGAAAAGAAAAGGCACAAATCGAATTCGACTTGTATTCTACAGCATACAATATCAAAAGGTTGATAAATTGTGCACCAACCACAGAATTAATGGCAAAAATGATAAAATATAACTGGGCGATGGCATAGAAGGACCTTTAAAACGGTTTTTCCAGACTATTTGTCCACGGGTTTACCGTTTAAGGCAACGTTATAAGGATCACAAAAAAAATAACAAAAACTTATATTGCATAAGGATTTAGAAAAAAAATAAAAAAAGATGGAAAAATGACCAGCAATGGTATTTATGCCATTGTTAGTCATCAAACTGATAATAAATGATATTTTAACACAGCCTGTTGAGAAGGGGATGAAAATTACCACAGTATACAAATGTTTAAAAAGTAACACTTCACATCCAAACGGATCAAATAATCAGCAAATTATTTTTTGACTATAAAATGTCATTGAACATTTGATTGAATTTTTCTCTGTTTTACAAATTCATTGAATTTAGCGAATTATCCTAAATATCCAAGCAACCTTCACCTAACGTTTGGGATAAACTGTATTTTTAATGCAATTTATTTATTGTTAGGCAATTTTTTTAATATGGCTGTTCCTTTTTCAGTATCTATTTCTTCAATTAGTTTTAATGACGCATTTTCACGCAACCAATCCTTAACAATTTCTTTTTCATCAATTCTATTGTAATCATCTAATATAATAATAGCATTATCTTTAAGTTTATTTATCAAAACAGGAATCGCAGGATATCTTGTTTTTTTATTAACTTCTCCAATTGGACCATCAATGATTAGTAAGTCAACTTCCGGGATACTAAGATTTTCAAGATTGTACCAAATCCATTCATTTTCATTTATTATAATCTTTTTGAGAGGACAATGTATTATTTCGATATATTCATCCAAACCAGAATCTAAAACATCAGACTTAGTTTTTTCCGAGTACTCAGAAGAGTGGTCTAATGAAATTAATTTTGTTTCAAACTTGTAAACCTTAAGCAAATGTCCAATAAATTGAGAAGATATTCCGGATCCAAGTTCTAAAATAACACTTGGTTTATATTTAATAATATTTTTAAAAATTGCAGAAATTAAATCAGGAGAAGCTGCCCATCCCCTTGTTTTCAAGGATATTTCAGATTTTATTAATGTGTGTAAAAAAATTAATGATTCAAATTGTTTAAATTCAATAGAAAACATTTTACTAATATTTTTTTTTATGTTAATGTGCAGTTTTAATATAAGTAAGATGCAGATTAAAATGATGACCAAAGTAGAGACAGCAATGATTAGTATTATTGTACTTACGTGCCAAATGTATTCATTAGCAGAAAGGATGTTATAATACAATAATAGAGAGAAAATAGTATATAATCCCAATATTAAAATTACTATATCGTTTAAACGACTTGATATTATTCTTGTTAAAAGTTTTTTCATTTCATTATAAATTTTTCACCCCAGTAAAGAGTGCATCTTTTTTCTGCTTATTGTTCCTGATGGGTTAGAAATGTCAATTATTGGTTTTTTCTGAATCAAGGCTAGCCTTGAATTTTTTCAGTTATATTTCACCATTGTTAAATGAATTTGCTAAATTAATTAAACTTCCATATCATATAAAAGATTTTTCTTTTTTTTACATACTTATACGCGCTGTACGGTTTAATTTGTAAGCGCATATTTTAAATGATTTAATGGTTTATCGTTCTTTAAATTTATGAATTGCAGCAAAGTAACTGTGGTAATCTTAGATAGAATGCTTACTGGAAGACCAAGCACAGTCTTGGTATAATTACGTTTCAGCATAAACCGATCACATAGCTGTGCAAACAAGGTTTCAATTCGTTTTCTTACTCGTTTAAAGATTATTGGATATGGCTTGTAGTATTTTTGGTTTGATCTATTTGGTGTTTGTAAATTCACCTGGCATGAAGTAAATAGGTCCAACTGCTGGGTTACTGACAAATATCCTTTATCAGCAAGTAAAGCACAATGATTCAGGCCTGATTGTTTTACCTGTGGCAAATAATGTACTTCATGGACACTGGCTTTAGAAAGTCCATACTGTGAAAGATTCCTTTTACAGAAGTGAGCAGATGAAGCTTATAGCCATAAAAGTAAGACTTATTAACAGCGGAATAGCCTTTATCGGGGCAGTTTTAAAGTTTTCTTTACATACTTTGCTCAACTTTTCTCTTGCATTCTTACAAACAGGAAAAGGGATAGAGTCAACTAAAAAGATGTTTTCTCCTTCGTTGAGCCTAACAGCTATGGTTTGGTTTAATTGCTCAATAAAGGGATACAGTTTTTTCCTGCGACGGTTGAAGTTGCTGCGATCAATCAAATTGGAAAAATCTTCGGCGTGATCACTTTTGAGTTTTCCCCAGAAGTAATTTTCGCTATCGACTCCTAAGGTTTCACCCGTGATAGCCAAAGCAATAATTTGGCAATCAGACATTTTTGGCCGGTTGTGATAGAAAAAGAAATTGTCAAACGAATTAATACGATTAATAAATATGGATTTGGTAATGTTAAAAAACTTGTCGAAATTTGATTTAAAGTTATCTTTAAAATAGAAGTATTTAGGCAGTGCTATATACTTATAAGATATTGAATATCTGTACTATGCATAGCTTTTTATATCCTTTTTTAACATTGTTTTTAACATTTCAAACCGTACAAGACGTTATGAATTAATCATTATTATATTTATTTAATAATATGCTTTTCAGTTTGAATAAATCTTTTCTCTGATAATAAACAATATGTACTAAATAAATTAAAGTACAAATGATCAATGAATTTTGATTATCAATAAATATAAATATAAAAATCAAGTACCCTAAGATAGTTTTTGGCAACCAAAATCTAATAATGAACGCAATTGAGAAGTTAAAAGATTTGTAAAACCCTATGTAGAGAGCTAATGGAATAATTAACACCAAATAACTTATTACTCTTGCAATCAAAATACCTTTAACAGAGAAAAAAGCTCCTATAATCATGGCTATAATTCTAAGTAGCGACTCAAAAATTCCAAAATACATAAAAGTTTTTTCCTTTTCCAGCAATATAAAAATTTGTCCATTATTCACCATTAAGCTTTGAAACATAATCAAAATACCGAAATAGGGTAAAAAATCGGCAACCATTAACCAATTTTCTCCCCAGAGCAACCATACCATTTCTTTTGGTATTAAAATCATAATCGCACTTAAAGGATATGATATCAAACTTATTACACCCAATATACTACCATATTCCTTTCTAAAATCCCCACCTGCTGATTTAAACTTCATTAAGCTTGGATAAACTACAGTACCGAATAATCCCAAAATCATGCTAAGCATGAGTTGCATAAGTCTAAAAGCTCGTTTATAAATACCTAAATCATAATTACTGTAATATTTTCCAATTATTAAAGCATCTGCATTAGCAGCCCAATAATTCACCAGATTAAATCCACTTAAATTTAACAATAAACTTTTGGTTTTTATAAATGCGGCTATAACATATGAGTACCTGTAAAATTTGAATCCAAGTTTAACTTTTCTTTCAAACAAAATAAACTGGATAATTTGTATGAATAATAAAGGTATAATTAGAGACCAGTATGAAAATCCCATAAGAGCCATACTTATCATACCAATAATACTAGCACTATTAGCAAGAAACCTTACTTTTCCTATATAATTAAAATCTAGATTTTTGGATACAATAGCCCTTGGAACTATGGATAATGAAGCAAATATATAATTTGCTGAGACTATAATTGTTGGCCAAAACAGTGTTGGATCGTTATAAAAGAGGCAAATCGGCCACGCTAAAATAACCATTATGAGAAAAAGTAAAACTCCAATATAAAATGCAAGATTTGAAGTGGCTCGATGAAAAGTATATCCATAATCACTTCTCATTATTGAAAATGATAATCCCGCATCAGTAAATAAATTTACAAATCCTGAGAACACTGTAATCAGTGCAACATAGCCAAATTCTTCAGGCATAAGTAACCTGGCAAGTATTATTGATGATAGAAAATTCGAAATCTGGACACCATAAGTATAGCCTCCGAGGGTAATTATGTTTTTGAATAAAGATTTTTTAAAACTCATTCTGAATTAATTAAATTATGGGCTGTTCAATGATAAATCAAAAAAGTATTCGAAGATTAAATATTTCTAATTTAAATAGAATTTATCAAAGTATAAACTGTAGATAAATCTATAAATATTACGCGTAAAGTGGA
>JAUVUS010000316.1 GCA_030600865.1 Bacteroidales bacterium
CCTTGTAATATTGGACCTACAGCCTCGGCTCCAGCCAAACGCTGTACTAACTTATAAGCAATATTTCCTGTTTCCAGCGTAGGGATTACCAATACATTAGCTTTTCCAGCTATTTCGCTTCCGGGGGCTTTCTTCTGTCCTATTGCCTCGACTATTGCAGCATCTGCTTGTAATTCACCATCAATTTTTAATGATGGATCCATTTCTTTGGCCATTCTTGTTGCATTAACTACTTTATCGACCATTTCGTGTACAGCACTTCCCTTAGTTGAAAAACTAAGCATTGCAATACGAGGTTCGAAACCTGCAATAGCCCTTGTTGTTTCGCCTGTGGCTACAGCAATTTCCGCAAGTTCTTTATCTGTTGGATTTGGATGAACAGCACAATCAGCAAAAACAAGCAAACCATCTTCTCCAAAATTTTTATCTTTTAAAATCATTAAAAAAGCTCCGGAAACTACGCTAAATCCAGGTTTTGTTTTTACATATTGAAAAGCTGGCCTTAAAACATCACCTGTTGCATTTTCAGCACCTGCAACTTCGCCATCGGCATCACCATTTTTAATCATTATTGTTGCAAGAAATAATGGATCTTCAATTAGTTTTGCAGCTTTTTCGCGAGTTAGTCCTTTCTTTTTGCGTATATCAACCATCAAATCAATATACTCATCTTTTTTATTATGATTTTTAGGATCGATTATTATAGCCTTATCAATATTGCTAAGATTTAATTCTTTTGCTTTGTTTTTAATTTCCTCAGGATTACCAATTAGAATAATCTGTGCAATTCCTTCCTTAATTATTTCATTAGCAGCTGTAATAGTTCTTTCTTCGGTAGATTCAGGAAGAACTATCTTTTTGTTATACTGTTTCGCATTATTTTTAATTCGATTTAATAAATCCATTGTGTATCAGTAAATTAGATTAATTTCGATTTTTAAGCAAAGTTACACAAAAATCAAGTTTCTACATTATTATTAATATGAATAATATCATAACAAAATGTGTTTCACAACAAGTTTTCAGCGAGAATATTTAATTTTAAATTATCACGCTTTCAATAATTCTATCAACAATTCTATTTAAGAGGAATATTATTCCATATTTTCCATGAAAATTCGGCCTGATTAATTAACATTTCAGCTCCATTTTTAATATAAGCTCCTTTATTTTTCCCTTTCCTTAAAAATTCGGTTTGTTTTGGGTTATAAATTAAATCGTACAATAAATGATCTTTGCTTATTCCATTGTAAGGTATATCAGGACTTTGAGAAGTGTCAGGATACATTCCCAGAGGAGTGGTATTAATAATTAATTTGTAATCATTAACTAAATCTTCATGTAAAGAATCGTAACTTAATATTTTTGTGTTTACCGGATTTCGCGATACATTAATATATTTAATACCAAGTTTTTTTAAAGCATATGTCACAGCCACAGAGCTCCCACCTGTTCCCAGAACAAGAGCTGTTTTATGTTGTTTTTTTAAAAGTGGTTTAAGGCTATCAATAAATCCAAGGTAATCGGTATTATAACCTGTAAGTTTTAGTTTGGATTTTATCCATTCAAACTTAATTGTATTAACAGCACCGATTTCTTTAGCATTATTCTCGATTTCGTCAAGGAAAGGAATAATTTCCTGCTTATAGGGTATGGTAACGTTTACACCTGACAACTCGGTAAAGTCGCTGATCAGTTGATTAAACTCATCAATATTTTTTAAAGGATAAAGATTATAGAAACAATCGTTGATTCCTTCTATTTCGAACTTTTCCTTGAAGAATACCGGTGAAAAAGAATGCTCCAACGATTTACCTATGAGTCCAAAAAAACGCATTAGTCTTGAGTACTTGCTATTTTCTCTATCAAAGATATGGTAATAATTCCAATAATAATAAGAAAAATAGCAATAATTACTTCTGTATTAAACGATTCCGGAATATATTTGGTGTAGCCCTGTATTATTTTTTCACCGTTTTTTAGTATATAATTCCCAGCTACATCAATACTATAAATTTCATTTTTCCATGGCCATAAAATACCCAAAGAACCAAGTATAAAACCCGTTAATATTGCTATTGTTTGATCTTTATGTTTGTTATAAATCCAGGATAAAATATGCGAAAAAGCAATTAAACCACCAATAGCACCGATCATAACAGGCAGTAATATTTTCAAATCAAAATTATTAACTGCCTGAATCATTACAAGTTCATAATTACCCATTAAAATAAGGATAAACGATCCTGATAATCCCGGTAATATCATACTACAAATTGCTACAACACCACAAATTATTAAGTAAAAAAATGAATCGTTCTGAGCTGCAGGATTTAACATAGATATAACAATAGCGGAAGAAGCACCTACGATAAATGTTACTATAACACTTAAGCTCCATCTATTAATTCTTTTCCCAACATAATATACCGAAGCTAAAATTAATCCAAAGAAATATGCCCAAACAAAAACGGGATAATGAACAAATAAAAATTCTAACAGTTTTGCAAGAGAAACAACACTGGCAACCATTCCAAAGAAAACAGCAATTAAAAAATACAAATCAGTGTGTTTTATTAATTCCTTGATTTTTCCTTTAAACAACAATTTAATTGCAGTACCATCAAAGGATTTAATAGCATTTATTATTCTTTCGAAAATACCTGTAATAAGTGCAATTGTACCTCCAGAAACTCCGGGAATAACATTAGCTGCACCCATTGCAAAACCTTTTAATATTATACTGATGTATTTTTTAATCTGGTTTCTCATATTTTAAAATAAAAAAAACGAAAACTATTTAATTGACTTAGAAAGTTTTCGTTCTCACATTAACACTTAAAGTATTTTAATCTTTTATTTATCAACGTAGTAATTATTTAAAAGCTTATTTACAGAATTACTCTCAACCGCTTCAGGATAAAAAACAATAATCTCTAAATAAGCTTTAGGATTTATCTTTAAGCCTTTTTCAAAAGCTTCAAGAGCTTCATTCTCGTTTTCGACCAAGAAATAACATCCTGCTAAACGAAAGTATATTAAGGCATTTCCCGAATTATCTTTAAGCGATTCTATTAAAAGCTTGATAGCTGAATCAACCTTATTTACATTAACGTAAGCTTCGGATAGCGAAAAAATGAAGTCCAGCTCTTCCGGGTCTAAATCATTGGCTTTTCTAAATGCGTTTAGAGCTTTTTGACTATCATTCAGTTCATTAGAAATATTTCCAAGCATATAATAATATTCAGCATTTATATTGTCAATAACAACTGCCTTTTCAATAAATGGTAATGCCAACTCATATTTCTCTAACCTGAACATTACGTTTGCTTTACCAAAAAAAGCATCAGCAAAATAATCGTCTTCATTCAGGGCTTCATCGTAATATTTAAGTGCGATATCAAATTCCTTAAGACTTTCGTAACAATCACCAATAAAAGTTAGTATCTCAACACTTTTACCATCAAATTTTAGATATTCCTTATAATTAAGAATAGCATTATGATAATCTTCGTTATTAGAATAAGCATTTGCTAAATTAAAATAGGCTACAGAAAACTCAGGATTTATTGCAAGTGCAAATTCATAAGCTTCAATTGCGTTAGTGTATTTATCCCATTTATTATATAAAATTCCAAGATTATACCATCCATTTTCGGAAAATGGTTCCTTATCAAGATATTGCTTGTAAAATTCAATACTTTTATTTATTTGCCCCAACTTTTCGTAACAATAACCTATATCGTACAACAGCATAATATTTTTGCTATCCATCTTATAAGCCTCGTGTAAATATTTTAATGCCGTTTTATATCTTCCAATTTGTTCGAATGATTGTGCTATTGTATAAATAACATCAACTTTATCGTCATAGCTATAAATAATAGCAGTATCGAAAGCTCTTTCTGCCTCACTATAACGTCCCATAATATTTAAAGTACTCCCTTTTAACAAGTAAACATCACTATTTGAAGATTCTATTCTTTCGATTTGTTCTATAACCTGTAAAGCTTGGGCTGCATGCCCTTTATCGACTAAAACCTGTGCTTTTTTTAATTGAATATTCAGTGAATAAGGATGTTGTTGTGAAGCAAATTTTACAGCATTTAATGCATTATTAGCTTTATTACTATCAATATAGTAGTCAATAATACTTTCAAACTCAATAACATCAAAAAAATATTTGGTATTATTTTTTAGCA
>JAUVUS010000222.1 GCA_030600865.1 Bacteroidales bacterium
AACCCTTCGGAATTCCCGGAGGGTTTTTTTTATTTGTTTCTTTTGGATTTAGAGCATCCCGACTTTAGTCGGGAGGGTCGTAGGTTCAAGTCCTACCTGGGGAGCAACAAAAACCCTTCGGAATTCCGGAGGGTTTTTTGTTTTTACAAATTGTTATTGAGTTTTTCTTTTGCTATATTTCACTGGTATTAACTAAAATCATGTGAAATGCAAAATCGAGCAATATTATTTTTGGTTTCAATATTCGTATTTGGGGTTTTAAATTCTTGTAGTGAAAAAAATAAAGAGTTAAATAAACATCAGGTTAAATCAGCCGAAAAAGTTATTGGTATTAATTTCAGCGATTCTGAACGTGATTCATTAATTGATGTTTTAGAAATTGCACTGGAAGATTTTAAAATCATAAGAGATGTTGAGATTTCAAATAGTGTTTCTCCTAAAAGCATATTTGATCCACGACCGGTTAATTTTTCAATTGATTTAAGCCAGGTTGATATAGACTGGGAAATACCAGGAAATGTAAATTTGCCCGAAAATAAAGACGAGCTGGCATTTTATACAGTGTCGGAACTTGCATCATTAATAAAAAGTAAAAAAATTAGTTCCTCAGAGCTTACAAAATTTTATATTGATCGATTAAAAAAGTATGGTGATACACTTGAGTGTGTTATAAGCATTACAGAAGAGTTAGCTTTAAAGCAGGCGCAAAAAGCCGATTATGAAATAGCAAAAGGAATTTACAGAGGACCTTTGCATGGAATACCTTACGGGGTAAAAGATTTATTAGCAGTTGAAGGATATAAAACTACATGGGGAGCAGCACCATATAAAGATCAAAATATTGATTACACGGCAAGGGTAGTAAAAAAGCTGGAAGAGGCAGGAGCGGTTTTAATTGCAAAACTTACAATGGGTGCTTTGGCAATGGGAGATGTTTGGTATGATGGGGTTACTAAAAATCCATGGGATTTGAATCAGGGATCGAGTGGTTCATCAGCAGGTTCAGCATCAGCAACTTCTGCAGGACTTGTCGCTTTTGCCATAGGAACCGAAACCTGGGGTTCGATAGTGTCTCCTGCCACAAGATGCGGAGTTACCGGATTAAGACCAACATTTGGCCGGGTTAGCCGCGATGGAGCAATGGCTCTTAGCTGGACCATGGATAAAATCGGGCCAATTTGTAGAAGCGCTTACGATTGTGCTATGGTTTTTGATGTAATTCGTGGTAAAGATAAGAATGATCAGTCAACAGTAGATTATCCGTTTAATTATACTCAGGAGATTGATTTGTCAAATCTTAAGGTGGCTTATTTAAAAGATTTATTTGAAGGAGAAGATTATAGGGGGCAAGAAAATGATTCAATAACATTGGGTGTATTAAAAAAACTGGGTGTTAATTTTCAGGAAGTGAAATTGCCTGATAATATACAGGTAATTGGCTTATCAATTATATTAGAAGCAGAAGCAGGGGCAGCTTTCGATGAACTGACCAGAAGTAATAAGGATGACGAATTGGTTGCTCAGCATATAAATGCATGGCCAAATATTTTCAGAAAATCAAGATTTATTCCTGCTGTTGAGTACATACAGGCAAGCAGAATTCGAAATCTTTTAATAGAAGAATTTCATGAGTTTATAAAAGATTATGATGTGGTTATATGCCCATCGTATGGAGGAGACCAATTATTAATGACTAATTTAACCGGACACCCATGTGTGGTAGTGCCAAATGGTTTTGATGAAAAGAATCACCCTACAAGTATAAGTTTTATTGGAAATTTATACGATGAGGCCACTATTCTTTCATTTGTAAAAATGTACCAGGATAATACGGAATATGATGATGTACATCCTGAATTTTTCAGGTAATCTTGATTTTTATTGAGAGAAAAGAAGGAGAATAAATTTAGTAGTCTTTAATTATTTTAAATTCGAAAGGAATATTAACAATTTCAGAATATTCTTTTCCTGAATCAAGCATATCATCGTCAACTTCAAGATAATACCATACAATGGTTATTTTCTTGCACTCGTCATTAACTATTCGTTCCAGAATGTATAAAATGTCGAGGAGCATGGTTGATGTGGCTGAATTATAATATTCTAATCGAAATTCGAATTTAGATTCTTCGTTTGGGTTTTGAGCATATTCCTCAAGCCAGAAAAGAACCGGATCAAAAAACCTCCTTACGTCTTCAGGGAATGATTTTCCGAAGATTAAGAATTTTCCTATTTCTTTGTCGAAATTTATTCCGGGAGATTCTTCTGTGGCTCTAATAATCAAAGGTTCCATACTTGTATTTATATAAATAATACTATGGTTTTTAGTATAAATTAAATAGTTTATTAAAATTCAATTTCTTCCAAAGCATGATATTCAAAGGGAATACTAACCAAATCAGAGTACTCTTCTCCAGCCTCTTGCATATCTTCATCAATTTTAAGATGACTCCAGGATATAGCAACTTTTTTATCTTTTTTATATATAGTGTCTAATAAATTCAGTATTTCTAAAATAATGAGTGAAGATGAAGAATTAAAATAGTCCATTTTAAATTCAAAAAAGGTTTCTTTATTTGGATTTTGAGCATATTCCTCAAGCCATTTAAATACCGGAGCATAAAAACTTCTACTTTCTTCGGGGAATGATCTTCCGGTAATTTCAAATTTACCTGATTCTTTATCAAATAGAATTTTTGGAGTAGAATCTGTTCCTTCAAGGTTGAATTTGTCCATAGGTATTTTTTTAAGTTTTTAAATACGAATCTAATTTAGACAAAAATAATTTAAGTCGTATTGGCTTTAGAATAAAATCATCGCAACCGACTTCTTCTGCTTTTTCTTTTGCGTCTTCCAGATTTAAAGCCGTTTGTGCAATAATAGGGATATCCTTTCTCATTTCTTTGATTCGTTTGGTTGTTTCAAAGCCATCCAGCTTAGGCATATTTATATTCATTAAAATCAAATCAATTTGATTTTAATGGATATAAATATGCCTAAGCTGGATGGCTTTGAAACAACCAAACGAATCAAAGAAATGAGAAAGGATATCCCTATTATTGCACAAACGGCTTAGGCATATTAGGCATATTTATATCCATTAAAATCAAATCAATTTGATCATTTTTAGTGAAAATGTCAATAGCTTCTTCACCGTCTTTAGCTCTTAAAATTTCAACATTAGTGCGTTTTAAAGCTTCAACAAGGAATAAATAGTTCATTTCAGTATCCTCGGCAATAAGAATTGTTTTTTTGCTCCAATCGTATGTGTCTTTCGATAAAGTCTTTTCCTTTGCAACTTCAAGCCTGATTCCAATTACTAAAATGTCGTCTAACTGGATATTATCACCTTGCCATTCTTCAAATGTTTTATTTAAAATCTCTTTTTGAACGGTCATTGGTTTTTCATGGATTTCTAAAAGCAAATCACGGAAATTTCTCGACATGAATTTGCGGTTTTTTGGTCCTCCTATTTGATCGTAATATCCATCAGAAAAAAGATAGATTATGTCATTTTCATTAATATCAATCTCGTGGTTTTCAAATGATTTGTGAGCGTTCTTATGAATACTAACAGGCATTCTGTCTCCTTTAATAACTTCCAGTTTATTATTTTTTATAATGTATAAAGGATTATGTGCACCAGCAAATTGGAGCTTCTTTTTTTCGGAATCGATAATACATAATGCAATATCAATTCCGTCTTGAGACTCGTTCTCGGCTCCGGTTTGATGTAGCGATTCAATAATATAATTACGAAGCTGGTTTAATATTTCATTAGCTTGTAATGAATAAATATGTTTGTTTTCTGTAATTTTTGTAACAATCTCATTTAAAAATGCAGTACCTAACATGCTCATAAATGCGCCCGGCACACCATGACCGGTACAATCAGCGGCAGCAATAATTATTTTTCCATCTTTATTCATCATCCAGTAAAAATCACCGCTAACAATATCTCTGGGTTTAAATAATATGAAATGTTCGGGTAAATTCCTTTTTATAAAATTGAGAGGAGGTAACAGGGCATGTTGAATTCGTTTTGCATATTCTATACTATCGGTAATATCCCTTTTTTGTTCATTAGCAATATCTCGCTGAGATTCAATTTCTGATTTTTGTATCCTAATTTGTTCGTTTTGCTCTTCTAAAAGTTTATTTGCTTTCTTTTTTGCTTTAAATTGTCGTAAAACTAAAATTGAAAATAATAAGATTAAAAAGAAAATAAACGAAATACCTAAAAGGATAATTCGCTTGTTTCGTAATTCAGCTTCTTTCTCACGAATAGTAAGTTCTTTTAAATCAAGCTCTAGCTGTTGTTGTTTGGTTATTTCTTCTGTTTCTAGTAATGTTCTTTGAGTTTTTTCGAGTTGATCCGATGTCTCAGATAAAGTTTTTTCTGTTTGTATTTTTTCATTTTGTGCTTTCTGAACCCGCTCTTTAGATTGTTCTTCGATTTCTTTTATTTGTTCAGATTTAATATGCTTATCAATGGATGCAAACTGTTCAAAATATTTCATTGTATTTTCCGAATCACCCAAAAGTTCATAATTTTCGGCAAGCATACCATAACACGTTCGTATTAATTTCAAATTATTAAACTCCCGGGCATATATAAGAGCCTCGTTAATGTTATTTATGGCATCCTGGTTCTTTGACAGATTTTTCAGGATTGTAGCCTTATTCATTAAGCCCGTGAATATCCCGTCTTTTTGATTTAACTGGCGGGCAATTTGTAAGCCTTTATTAAAGTTAGTTAATGAATTTTGATAATCTTCCTGATCTGAATAAATAAGTCCAATATTATAATAAAGGGATTTTACTCCATTTAGGTTGTTATTCGTTTGATTAATTTCGAGCGATTCTGAGAAATATTTTATCGCATTAGTATAGTCTTCATTTTCCCAATATAAGTAAGCAAGTTTATTCAGAAAATCGGCTTGTTGGGTAGTATTATTTTCGGCTTTAAATTTTTCAATCTCAGATTGATATTCAGTTATTTTATTTTGTACAGATTTTTCAAGATCTTGGGCAATAGCATGATAGTCAATTAAAATAATTGAGATAAAAAGAAATATTATACTTATTTGTTTGACCATGCAAGGGCTTTTTTGACAAACTATTCGACATAAAAACCAACAGTTTTTTGACTTTTATTACCTAATTTATCAATTGAAGTAACCTTTATTGAATATAACTTTTCTTGCTGAAAACCTTTAATCAAACTCGTATAT
>JAUVUS010000271.1 GCA_030600865.1 Bacteroidales bacterium
AGTCATACAGGCAAAAGAGGCTACACTCATTTCCTGATTGAGAAGTTATTTAAAGGAGCAAAACAAGAAGGAGCGGAATGTGAAGAAATTACACTTGCAGAATTAAAAATTAACATCTGTAAAGGTTGCAGTGTGTGCAATACCGAGAAACATCTTTTAAAATGTATTTATGAAGAAAAAGACGATGTAGCAATGATTTTTGACAAAATGCGTGAAGCTGATATAATTATTTATGCTACGCCAATTTATGTTTTTAATATGTCGGGATTAATGAAGATGTTTCTTGACAGAATGAATGCAACAGGTAACAGCAGGGATTTTAGATTGTCTGAAAGTGGAATGTTTTTTCATCACATCAGCAGGGATATATGTTCAAAACCCTTTGTAACATTAATTTGCCACGATAATTTTGAAAATGAAATGTCTAAAAATGTAGTTTCATATTTTCGGACATTCTCAAAATTTATGGATGCACCGCAAGCAGGAACAATTATCAGACGTTTAGGAAAACTTACTGGTTACGGCAAAGATTCGGAAAAAGAAAAGCAGTACCCCAAAATCCTGGAAAGTTACAAAGCAATTGAATTTGCAGGAAAAGAACTTGTAACAAAAGGTAAAATCAGTAAAAAAACACAGAAAACAGCAAGCCGGGATATTATTCCGATTCCGTTTTTTAACATTCTGAAAAACTTTAAAGCATTTAAGAAAAAAGCATTAGAAAAAATGAAAACAGAATAAAAATAAAGTTTTATAAAGAAGATATAAAATGATGATTTATTCAATAAATATATATCAAAGCATAATCAAAATACTGCTATTTAGTATAGTAGTGTATATTTCTGGTTGTGAAAAGGTATTTGATTATAGTCCTTACAATGCAAATATTAAAGATAAAAATTTAACGAATATTAATTTAGAAAAGATTAACGAAATAAATGCTGACACCTGCTTTTTTTTCAAATTTGCTGTAATAGCTGATAATCATTTTCATTACGATAGATTAAAATCAGTTGTAAACCACATAAATAAAAATTCAGGAATATCATTTGTGTTGCATGCCGGCGATATAACTGATCGCGGAGTATTAAAAGAATATGAATTTTTTTATGATATTATTAAAAAAGTAAATGTACCATACTTAACAGTTATTGGCAATCACGATTACAGGTCGAATGGCGAAGATATTTACAAGCAAATGTTTGGAGAGTTAAATTATTCATTTGCATTTAACAATTGTAAGTTCATAATGTTTGATGATGTATTTTGGGAAAGTAATAAAACCCCTGATTTTAACTGGTTAGAAACCGAATTGTCAGATAACGGATTATATCAACAAGTTTTTGTTATTGCTCATATTCCGCCTTATTCAGATCAATTTGATACTTACAACGAAAATATATATAAAAACTTACTTGAAGAAAATAATGTCAGGTTATCAATTCACGGACACTGTCATTCGTATTATTACGAAGAAACATATAATGACGGAGTAAAATATCTTGTTGTAAATGATATTATGGATTACAGTTACTGTATTGTTACTGTAAACAGCGATACTACATTTAATATTGAGAAAATTGACATATAGAATGGACATAATTAGACTGTTATATATTCTTATATTTATTTTATTATCCAATATTGTATATTCTACAGATACAATTCCGGCGCAGAAAAGAAAGTGGTTTATTCCTGATTATTATAAAATTCAATATGCCGGGAACATTGGGTTTATTTCAATCGGAACTGGTTACGAAATTTTTAATAATCGTTTACAATCAGGTATTTTATTTGGATATGTTCCGGAATCAATCGGAAATACTACTATTTATACCATTACTCAAAAAAATACATTTTTAATTCATGATTTTAAATTAAATAAAAAAATTGAAATATCACCAATAATTGGGCTTGCAATAAGTTATGAAATAGGAAACAACTCCTATTTATTTTTACCCGATAAATACCCTGATGGATATTATTCTACAAATGCTTTTCATTTTCCATTGTTTGCTGGTGTTAAAATAAAAAAAACATTTAGTAAAGATTCAAAGGTAAAGAGCATTGAATTTAATATTGAAACCTGCACAACTGCAACTTGTTTGTATTACTCAATTATTAATAGTGAAATAGAACGTAATGATATAAAAAGTTTAGCGTTAGTTTTGATTTTTAAAATTTAAAAAAATATGAGAGCAGGAGTAAGTACTAAAATAATATTTCATTGGATATTAGTGATTCTCATTATTGGATTGCTGGCGTATTTTATCGAAATGGCTACTATTGTTTTTTCAATTTTAATTGGCCTGTTTTTATTGACACTTATATTAAATCGAACAACATATTTAAATCTCAAAGATGCTCAATTAATAATTACTAAAAAGAATTTTTTATTTATTCCAACTTTTAAATTATCTGTAGATATAAATAAGCTTGATAATTTAATCATAATTGATTATAGAAATAGCATCCCGGAAGATGCTTGTTGGTTTATGGATTTTGAAGCCGTAATAATAGTAGAAATTTTAACCGGAACATATTTTTACAAACCAGCAAATAAATTAATCATTGACTTAGGACAAAATAACCCGATTGAAATAGAAATTAATACTCAGAGAAAAAGAAAAATTAAGCAAGAATTGAAAAAAATTAGATTAACCCAACTGGCGCAGACATGCGAGGCTGTGTAAAAACAAATTAAAATACTGTATTTAAGAAAACAAAAGCTAAAACACTATGGTAACAATTTATAATACAAAAGATGCTACTATCTCTTACAGCGCAGAGAACGATGTTTTATTACAAACAATAAATAATCATTTAAATTCAAATTCATTACGAGAATTTCAAACGAAATTTATAAAAATCTGCCAGGTCTTAAATGTAACAAAAATCGTTTCTGATGCAGAACAACAGAAAGTAATTCAAATTGAAGATATGAAATGGATGAAACAACTTATAATTCCTGCCATGATAAACAGCGGGGTAAAATATTTTGCAATAATAATGCCCGAAAACACAATTGGTAAAACAGCTATGAGGTTGTTTGCCGAAGCAGTAAAGCAAATAAAAATCAATGTATGTGAAGATTTATTATCTGCCAAAGAATGGATGTCAAACTTGACTGCCCTGTCTGATGGCACTCAGGCGTCAGGTAGTTTATTAATTAAATAGTGTTTTCGTGCAACCGCTTTTAGCGGTGGAACGGATAATTACGTTATTTCAATATGTATTAAATAATCAATAATTTATAAACCCTTTAAATTAAATGTTTATGAAAGTAAATCGAAATTACAATTTCAAAGATGTTGATATGTTATTAGCATCTAAAACAATTATTTTTTGTTAATTTGATAAAATAAATTCTAATTAAATAAAATGAAATTAAACTGGAAGAAAATAAAGTGGTTGATCATTGCTGGTTCAATGCCACCAATATATTTCAATATTCGGGCTTAAATAGAACAAGGTGAAAATAAATTAAATATATTTTATGATTATATATTCTGGTTTGGAGTATCAATTGGAATAACTGTTTTACTTGCAATAATAATTTTTCAACAAATTAAGTGGTTAGAAAAAGTGTTGCCATGGAAAAAAAATGTTGCAAAAAGAATTGTTGCTGAAATCTTTTTAACAGTAATAACTGTGCTTTCTGCAATGACTATTATGGCTTACTTTACATACCCGATGCATGTAAGATTTTGTAATTGTAATGTGTCTTTTAATGCTCATTTGTTTGAAGAATTTACTGCCGGAATTATAATGCTTATGATGATTTTAACCATTACAGAAGGCTCATATTTTTTTAATGAATGGAAAAACGGATTGGTTTTATCGGAAAAATTAAACAAGGAAAAGGTTGAATCGCAACTGGAAGCATTGCGTAATCAGGCTAATCCGCATTTTTTGTTTAACAGTTTAAATGTTTTATCATCACTGGTTCATTCCGATCCCGATAAGGCAGAAGAATTTATTAATAAATTTGCTTCTGTATATAGATACGTGCTTAATATTCAGGATAAAAACCTTGTTACTTTAAAAGAAGAACTTGACTTTCTTAATTCATATATTTATTTACAAAAAATAAGATTCAGAGAAGGATTGGATATAAAGATTGATTTAAATAAAGAAATTGAAGAACACTTCGTGCTTCCTTTTTCGTTACAGTTTATGGTCGAGAATGCAATAAAACACAATATTGTAAGTAAAGATTCACCTTTAAAAGTGAACATATTTCTTAAAGAAGGTAAAATATGTATTACAAATAATATACAATTACGAGATAACGAAGATGATACGACAGGAATGGGATTAAAGAATTTGCAAAAGAGATATTTCTTGCTGGCTAATGTAATGCCTGAATATGAACAGAAAAACGAAGAATTTGTTGTGAGTATTCCATTGTTAAAACCTGAGAAAAAAGAAGAAAAAGAAAATATTGATAAACATGAACGTTGTCATAATAGAAGACGAAAGCTTCGCAGCTGAAAAACTTGAGAGGCAACTTATTGCACTCGATACGGGTATTAATGTTATTGCTAAAATTGAATCGGTTAAAAATGCAGTAAGTTGGTTAAAAGAAAATAACCCCGATCTTATTTTCCTTGATATTAATTTATCTGATGGATTATGTTTCCGTATTTTCGACGAAGTAGAAATTAAAACTCCAATTATTTTTACA
>JAUVUS010000358.1 GCA_030600865.1 Bacteroidales bacterium
GGGATGAATAATTTCAATCTTCGCCTCATCAGCTTCTTCATTGCGTATTAAACCTTGAGCAGCAAACCAAGCAGGTTGAAAAATCTTTGGATTAAAATCTCCTCTAAAAACAATATTCATTCCTTCAATTTCTGGTTTTTTTACCACTATTATACCTCTATTATAAAAAGGGGTATATCGAGGCTTAACAGAAATAATAGAGTAATACCGCTTGAAGAGGAAGCTTTTTTCTTACCCAATCGCATCTTTTTTATGACGTTCACAACGAGTAAAGAACATAGTATTAAAATCCTTACTCATTGAAACAGCACCTTCTTCAAATTCAGTATTAATATTTTCACCCAGAGGAACCGGTGTACTCCAGTTTCCTTTTTTATCTTTTTTTGATGTAAAAATATCTGAGAAATTTAAGCCCGTACTACCATGAGTATCATCACCTGTTGCACCATCTCTTGAAGATGTAAAATAAATCTCGTCGTATTCAGCTTTTGCAAATGCAGGGCTATACTCACTCTCGCGCGAATTGAAAAACTTAATATTAGCAACTTTATAACCATTTGGGTTTTCCATCCATTTAATAGCCATTTCACAAGATTTAACACCCATTTCACCACGAGGATCCTGGGGTACTAACTTTTTGTATTCTTTGTAGTTTTCAATAGCCTTTTCAAATTTTTCGTTCATTTTCAACGCATCAGCATAGTATAAATAGATAATAGGATTAGAATATTTTTTTTGTACAGATTTTTTATACCACATCTCAGCCTTTCTCGGTTGATTTGTTTTTCGGTAACATTCTGCTACCTGAAAAGTGATATCACTTTTTATATCATTATCTGTTACCTTGCTATACGCGTCACGAAGCAAATCAATAGCCTGATAATACTGTCCATTTTTATAATACTCATTTGCTTTGTTGTAGACACTTACCTGTGCCACAGAAAGGCTCTGCACAAATAATATAAAAATGCTAACAAGGAATACTCTTCTAATTTTCATATCTATTAAAGATTACGTAGGTAAAATGTAAAAGTAAGACTTTTTACATAAAATAAAAAAATGATATTTATTGAGTTTTCGGGTCTCTGTGGCATAATTATATTTTCATCAGGCAAGCCTGTCTGCCGACAGGTAGAAATGCCCTGATGTACTTTCCTTAAAAAGACGGACAAGGAATAATTTTTCGTTTTTCTCGTTGTGTTATTCCCTGGTTAAACATGTAATTAGTGGAAATTTCATGTGTTCCACCTGTAAAACCAACTAATTTAGATATGGTAAGGTCATAACTATATCCAATACTAAATTGATCAATTTTAAAACCAAGTAAAAATGCCAGTGCATCGTTACTTGACAGCTCTTTAAATACAGGAATACCTCTGTACCAAATTCCGATAACCAAAGGCATTTGATACCAATACAAACCTAAATCTAACTGAGTATATGTGTCTTGCATTTTAAATAAAAATGATGGAGATATACTTTGACCGCTGGCCCAGTTATACCGGTCAAAAATTTTAAACTTGGTTCATCCATAAACAGAAAACTTAAAAGGATCTTCTATAATATCACCTGTAAGTGAGCGATTTGGCATTAATATTCTATCCCAGGTAAAACCAAGCCAATAATTTTTATTAAAAGCTAATACCGAAAAAGAAGCATCAATATCAGCTTTCTTTTCCAATATTTGTAATTCTCCTGTACCGGTTGTCTGATCACTTCTTAATTCATCTTCAAAAGTTAATTCACCAAAATTTACGTTCCTCTGAGTATAAAAGAAACTTAAACCAGGGCTAATTCTCCAACCACTTCTGAACCTGAATTTATAAGAATATGCCAAACCAATGTTCGTTGTGGAAAGACTACTGGTACCTGCCTGCTCTCTGAATAGTAACAAACCTACACCACTTTTAAGATGTGGGAAATAATGATCGTAACCAAGTGAATAAGTTTGAAAAGATTTTGTTATTGCAGGCCACTGGTTACGATAGTTTAGCGAGAACCTGTCCCCATCGGTTGAACCGGCAAAAGACGGAGCCAAATATAGCGGACTTGCATAAAATTGGGAAAACTGTGAATCTTGCGCGAAACCAGCTTTTAAATTAATTAAGATTATTATAATGAATAAAATATATATTCTCTTCACAGTTAATGCTTTTCTTTAATAATATGGGAAATTTATTACCCATACAACGTTTATTTTGGCTTATAAATTATAAATATAAAAATATTTCTAAATCTTACAATATATAAATGCCTAAAGTTTGAAATACTTAAAATGCCTAAAGTTTTAAAAAACTGAAATAATTGCGTAGCAATAATACTATGGTAGAAAATTACGGTAAATAATTTTAAAGCAGCGTAGCTGCGATAGTTTTCTATCGTCCATACAGGACCTCATTCTTTGTCAATAATCATAATTCCTACCATACTGTAATCCTTTCAGGACATTTTTTTTAAATTAATCATTTCAGTCATTTTTCATTTTAGTCATTTTAGTCATTTTAGTCATTTTAGTCATTTATACGGATTTTAGTCATTTTATCTTATCAGAGTAACATCTCCAGCTAACTCAAATGACCTTCCATTCGTAAACTTACCTTGGGCCTTCCAAACATATACATCAGGTTTTGCATATTCGCTTTTAACCTTACCATCCCAGCCTGCACTTAAATCTTTAGTAGTAAAGATTAATTCTCCCCACCTGTTATATACCAATAGTTCATATTTTATTACACCTTCTGAAACTGGTCTGAAAGTATCATTTAATCCATCACCATTAGGTGTAAATGCATTCGGAAATTTTATTTCTCCTGCGCCAATAATCTCAACCTCTTCGTAAAGAGTCAATGAATCGGCACAAGCATGTGCTGTTGTTACCAGTAATGAGATATCATATTTTATAGGTACATCGTCTGGGTCTGGAGAATAATTATGAGTTACGTCTCTCGAAATGGAAGTACTACCATCTCCAAAGTTCCAAACATACGCACAGCCTGATGTATCATTACATTCTGATAAATTAAAGAACTCGACCCTGGCTTCCAGATCTGTATTTAACATCACAAGTTTAGGTGAAACCTCAAAGCTTGCTTTTGGATTTGAATATACGCGAATAGTTTTATATTCATAATCTTCACCTGCTCCCTCATTACTCGAAGCAGTCATTTTTACATAAAAAGCACCAGCTTGCTCATATGTATGATAAATATTTGCTCCTGTACCGGTTTCTCCATCACCAAAATCCCAGGTATAACTATAAACCTCTGCATAAGCTGATCCGGCAGCTGTAAACTGAACTTCTAAACCATCATCTAAACAACCACCATCAATATTAGTTGTAAAAGCTGCATTTACCGCAGGAGGATAAATGATTATAGATTTAGTTAAATTATCACTGCAATCGCTAGTTTTACTAGTTAAAGTAAGTTTAATATCCTTTTCACCCCAATGCTCATAGTCAAATAATATCTGATTTGAATTAAATGATGTTGTTCCATCTATATCACCAAATTCCCATAAATAATCCCAGGGTTCATTATTTGATGTACTATTAAGCCATACTGTTGCTTCAGGATATGTTTGTACAGCAGGAGTAGGATTAAACAATGCTGTTGGTTGAGCATAAACTGTTACCGGTTGTATTGTATCATCGCTACATTCATATTCGTTTCTGGCAAATAATCTTACATTATAA
>JAUVUS010000336.1 GCA_030600865.1 Bacteroidales bacterium
ACCAATTATTGAAATCATTGAAATAATATTAATTGCATTCTTTGATTTTTTTGCAATCAAGTATCGTTTCGATATGTAGAAAGAAAAATTCAATTTTTTTATTTTATTTTTAGATTAACTCTTTGAGTTCGTAAACTAGATTCCGGATCTTCGCTACGCTATGTCCGGAATGACAAACTATATTTATTTATACGCTTTTACAATTAATCCTGTTCCTGTTTTGTGTTTCATATTCACATCGAAATAATTTAATATAAACGAAATAGGATAAACAATAATATAATAAAATGGTAAAATAATAAAAAATAACTTACTGGCATTCAATAATAATATTGGATATTTCATTGATAATTTCCATGATATTTTCCCAGGCGCTCCGTAAGCATATCTTGCTTCAACTTTGTTGAATCCGGCATTTTTAAGCTTATCTTCTATTTCATTAATATTATATCCATCACGAACATGCTCGTCAATAAATGAATGATCATCCTCGTCGTGTACATCAGAACCACCTTGATCCGAAGGAGTAGAAATAAGAACCATTCCTCCTTTTTTGAGTGATTGATAAAAATTCTTAAATACAACAACATCTTCCAAGATGTGTTCCATTACATCAACGCTTAATATTAAATCGTATTCCTGATTTTTAGAAAATTTCGTAAGATCGGCAAATTCAAATTTCACTCTTTCAGATTTACCTATCTTAGTAAAAAAATTGTTGCAATCTTCTATTTGCTCGGGTTTCACATCAACTCCTAGAATTTCCCAGTTTTTATATTGTTTTGAAAGATAATATGAATATTGTCCGAATCCAGAACCTGCATCCAATATGCTGGCTCTCTCTTTATAATTCTTTTTCCAAATCCTTATCGCTTTTTTAATATGCCATGCACGAAGCAATAACAAATCTAATAGCCAATAAAACAATTTTCGCAAAAATGGTCTTTTATTAAAAATTTTGCCTAAGCTTCTTTTTATAGGATCGTATTTCATATTAAATATGCTATTAGTAGTTAGCCATTGGCTTTTAGCAAATGACATTATTAACAACTTATTCTATTTTAATAAATTATCTATGTTTTCAATATAATCGAGAGAATCGTCAACGAAAAATTTTAATCCGGGAACTTTTCTAAGCTGATGACGTATTCTTTTTCCTAAATCGAATCTGATTTGCCCTTCTACACTGTTTATATAATCAATAAATTCTTTTTTGTCTTTAACTGGAAATAAACTCAAATAAACCCTGGCACTGGATAAATCAGGGGAAATCCTTACGGTTGTTACAGTAATCATTTTCCCTTTAAACAAAGTATTTGTACCCTTCTGAAAAATGTCGCCCAAATCTTTTTGGAGTAATCTTTCTATCTTATTTTGACGTGTCGAACTCATAGCTATACCTTATTAATATTATAAGCTTTCAAAATTAGTGAAGATTATTTAATTATTCTGCATGAATATTTAGATTTCAAACATTACATACAATATCCTTTATAAATTATTAACTTTGCAGACTGCATTAAATAACTTTATAGTAATGAATAGAAATTTGCATATTTACAATACTTTATCGAGGAAGAAAGAAGTTTTTGAACCAATAAATCCGCCATTAGTAGGCATGTATGTTTGCGGGCCAACTGTTTATAGTGATATTCATTTAGGAAATTGCAGAACCTTTATTTCTTTTGATCTAATTTATCGTTATTTATTGCATTTAGGTTACAAAGTACGTTACGTACGAAACATTACTGATGCAGGTCATTTAGAAGGAGACAGAGACGAAGGCGATGATAAGTTTGCAAAAAAAGCCAAATTGGAACAATTAGAACCAATGGAAATTGTACAAAAATATACTCTTGGCTTTCATAATGTAATGACTACTTTCAACACTTTATCTCCCAGCATTGAGCCTACTGCAACCGGTCACGTTTCGGAACAAATTGAAATGATAAAAGAAATAATTGCCAACGGCTATGCATATGAAAATAACGGAACCGTTTATTTTGATGTAGAAAAATACAATACAGATTATGCATATGGACAATTAACAAATCGGAAGATGGAAGACCTTTTAGAAGGTACACGCGAACTGAGTGGACAGGATGAAAAAAAGGGAAGATTGGATTTTGCATTATGGATAAGCGCAAAACCGGAAACACTTATGAAATGGCCATCTCCCTGGGGTTGGGGTTTCCCCGGATGGCATATTGAATGTTCTGCCATGAGTACTAAATATTTAGGTGAAATGTTCGACATTCATGGTGGAGGAATGGATTTACAAGCTACACACCACACCAACGAAATTGCACAATCTCAAGCATGTAATAGTACAGCACCAGTTAAATATTGGATGCACACCAATATGCTTACTGTAAACGGAACAAGAATGTCGAAAAGTGCAGGCAATGGATTTTTACCTGAAGAATTATTTACAGGAAACCATCCTTTATTAAAAAGAGGATATTCGCCAATGGTTGTTAAGTTTTTTATGGCACAATCACATTACAGAAGCACGGTAGATTTCTCGAACGACGCATTGCAGGCTGCTGAAAAAGGTTTTGACAAATTAATGAAAGCAGGCGAGACATTAAATAAACTTAAATCAGATTCTAAATCTTCAGTAAATATTGAAAAAATAAAAAGCAATTGCTATAAAGCAATGAATGATGATTTAAACAGTCCTATATTAATTTCTCATTTATTTGAAGCTGTTCGAATTATTAATCTTATTAATGATGGAAAAGAATCAATTAATCAAAATGATTTAGAAAATTTAAAATCATTATATAAAACATTTGTTTTTGATGTGCTAGGATTACGAGAAGACAAATCGAGCGGTTCAAAAGAAACTGAATTAACCGAAGAATTAATTGACATGGTTTTAAATCTTAGATTGGAAGCTAAGAAAAACAAGGATTTTGCTACATCAGATAAAATACGAGACGAATTAACCAAAAAAGGTATTGTTATAAAAGATACTAAAGATGGTTTTGAGTGGGAAATTGAAAGTTGAAAATCATAATAACATTTAATTAGAAAAGCTGTAAGATATCTCATAGCTTTTTTTATTCTGTAATTTTTAATTCTTTTTGCATTCTCCAAAACTCCACATATCTCCAACTGTTACCTTTTTGTGACAGTTTTATTTTATAAAATTTTAAACTGATCTTCGTTAGCTATTCTTCTCTCCTTCTTTAATCAATTTATAAGGCTGCCTCTAAAAACTAACTTAATGAATGAATGTGTGTTTTACCACTAACCTGCCCGTCCGGTTTAACTGCCGAAGGTTGGCAAGCGGGATCACCCAGAACACTCAAAAAACACTAAGAATTTTCTTAATGAAACTTTGTGTTCTTAGTGTCTGAGTGGTGACTTTTTAGATTTTTAGAGATACCCGTAAAAAATCATTAACTTAGTATCCTGTCTGTTAAAACCTTGTTATTATGAAAAAACTTATTCTGAGTCTGCTTTTTATACTATTTGTTGTTTCGTTTTCAAATGGCCAAATCCTAAAAAAATTACAAAAATTTATTGAAGAAGAGGAAATCGTTGATGTATTAAAGGATGAAACAATCAATCATCTTGAAAAATCAAAAGAAGAATCCGATGCAACTGACTATAACTATGCTGTATCTTTTAGTGATAATTCAGGATTATTTGAAAACGAAGAAAAATACATGCGTTACAAAAAAACCCTTTTAACTGTACTGAAAGGTACCGCTTTAGAAGGGAAGTCGCCTGAAGAACAAGCAGAAAGTTTTAATAATGCCGGAGAAATGCTTTATGCAGGTAACCGTTTTCGGTCTGCCGAATTAGCTTTTCAGTCATCAATAAGTATTTATGAAGAAAACGGATTGGCTAAAACTAAAAAAGCAGCTTTAACTTATAGTAACCTGG
>JAUVUS010000415.1 GCA_030600865.1 Bacteroidales bacterium
AAACAATAATAAAGGTTAAATATTTTTCGGGAGAGTATAAAACTAAACTACGAATTAAGGCAGCAATCAGTCCTGAATTTTCAGCTAGTCCAATTCCTAGCATTGCAACAATTACAATTCCTAAAGGGGCGAAACTGGTAAAATTACTAACCATACGAGTTAAAATCATATGTACTCCATCACGTGAAAGCAGGTTTGTCGCTTCAAAGACTTCTCCTGTTCCAGGATGTACTGCAGAAGAACCAATAAATGAAAATATAGCTGATAATACCAATATAATTAAAGCAAAACTACCAAATAAGGTAGCAGGATGCGGTAATGCATTTCCTACTTTCTCTACTCCATTTAAGAATATAGCAATTGGACTCCGTTTCATCTGTTTGTAATTTTATATTTCACTAACATACAACTAACTAATAATTACATTGTCTTGAGAGTTTAGTTTTTCAATTACGATGGAACATCCATGTTATGATTATCTCCTTGTGTGTACGGTTAATGCATGAATGTTTCATAATACTCTTACTAATTAATTAATAATATTTAAAGTTTATGAAAATATATGATTACCATAAACTATCAAAGTTTAGTAGGAAAAAACCTACAAATATTCAATATTAAATTAGGAGGTTTTTGATATAAATACGATAAATAGACCTGTTTCAGCTCATTTGTATAATTTTGGGAATGGTAAATTTAAATACACTTCCTGTTTCTAATTTGCTTTCAACCCATATTTTACCACCATGTTTTTCAACAAATTCTTTACACAGTATTAACCCTAAACCACTTCCCTTTTCCTTATTAGTTCCGGGTTTAGAATAGACTTTATCAATTTTAAAAAGATTTTGCAATTCATTTTCAGACAGACCTATTCCAGTATCTTTAACAGATACTTCTGTTGCTTTATCATCTTTATTTGAACTTATAGAAACCATACCATTCCTGAGAGTAAATTTAACCGCATTACTAATTAAATTACGTAAAATCGTTTTTAGCAAATTTTTATCGGCGATAATATGGTAATTTTTAGGCACATCATTAATTATATCAATATCTTTAAATAGGCATTGATGTTCCACATCATCAATACACATTTGAATTATCTCATGCAAGTTAACTTTTACAGGGTCAAACACAATCTTGTGTGTTTGCGACTGCGACCATTTTAAAAGATTTTCTAAAAGAGCATAACCATTTACTGAGGTGTTATATATAATATTTAATTGCTCGTATATTTCATCCTGTCCATATTCTCTAAAGTCTGATTTTAAAACATCAGAATATCCTATTAATGTATTAAATGGATTCTTTAGATCATGAGCAATAATTGAAAAGAATTTATCTTTTGTTTTATTAGCTTCCTCAAGCTTATTAGCATATTCAATAGTTTTCTGGGTTCGCTTTTCAACAAGCAATTCCAGTTCCTGATTCAGTTTTTCTAATTTTTTAGAGCTATCTAAAGCAACATGATAAAGTTTAGAATGATCAACGGCCAAAATAAAAAAGATAATAAGATTGATGCCAAATAAAGTATTTGGTGTTAATAATAAAAAAGGTTTTACTTTTAAAACTGCAAAGTAATATCCATCATGCAAACTAGCTATCATATTTAAAAGGTAGATAATTAAAAGGAGAGTTGATTTTAAATCCTTTTCTTTCAGAAAGTATAAAAGTGTTATTATAAATAAGAAAAAGGTCCCAAAAAATAATGAAATTAATGGATATGAATTATAAGCCTTAATTGCTTCCGTTGTTGTCTCGGGAATTAGAACCATAATCATTGCCGGAAGATAAACCAATAAGAGTACTGCTTTTATGATTTTCTTTTTCTTGAAAACATTAGTGTATTCAAGCAAAAAACAGATTCCAACAAAAATTAATATAGGGAAACCTGCTCGTGCAATTTTCTCAAGCAAAAAGGTATTTGAAAAATTATAAGAAAAAATATTATTAATAAAACTTATTATGAAAAACAAATTCATAAAAGCAAAAAACAAAGAATATTGTTTTTGATATTCTCTACGAGTGATGTAGATTATCAGGAAAAATACAAAAAATACAAAGCTACATAAAGACAATGCAAAAATTAATTTAGTTCCTAAAAGATTTCTATAAAAAACATATTTGGTTGCATCTTGGGAGTTTGAAATAAATACTTGACCTAAAGGATGAGTTTCGCCTTCCTTTGGGTATAATTGAAAAGCTATTTCGTTTTTATCGTTATAATTTATTTTATAAGGAGGTAATAAAATATTTTCAGAACAATGCATTCGGTTTGTATAGCCATTTTTATAGTTTCCCCTAATAAACAATTGGTATCCGTTAATATAGATTTTACAAGGATAATCAACTGGCAATACAACCAGGTACAGATCCTGAGTAGAATAGATGCTATCAATCGTGAATTCAGATCTCAGTGTTATCATTCTATCATGTATAGGTCTGCTATTTGAAATCTTTTTATTATCGTATTCGATAAAACCCAGATCATACATATCTCCAACTACATAATTTCCTTCTGAAAGCTCACTTTCCAGAATGCAAAAATCTAAAGTTGTACGAGAAAATAAATTAGGGGTATGCTCTTGCGCATAAATCATTGGGTGAAACAGATTTATACAAAAAAGTAAAATGACAATATTTTTAAAGATCTTACTATACATTTAATAATAACATTTAAAGAGCATCTAAATATAGTAATATTACCAACATTCCCAATAAAAACGTGAGGAGTTTTTTATGTAAGAGTAAACAAAGTGCTTATCCAAAAAAGTAAAATTACCAGTCATTATAAGCAAAGTCAAAGAATATGTAAAATTAAAAATAAAATATTTCAACTACACTTGTCTGCCGCCAATGTTAATAAGATAAGGGTTTTAGTCCTGAAAGGGCGAAATATTTTTACATGACACCCTTTCAGGGCTAAACTTGAACATGTACAACAACACAGGGCAATTGCCCTGTGCTTATACATTAAAGGCTTTCAGCCTTAACTTATTGACATTGGCC
>JAUVUS010000029.1 GCA_030600865.1 Bacteroidales bacterium
TAGCAATATTATATGAGGATAGAATGTACCCTGAATAAGAATTTTTTCTTTTCCCAAAACCCTCGTAAGTTTGTAAAGGGCTTTAGGAAAAGAAAAATGTAAATGACACAGTTCATTGAACAGACCCTCATTTTCACCTGATGGTTTTGGTGCATGAAGTTGAATTGTTGGTTGATTCTGAAGAAACTCACAGGGTGACTCAAAGTCACCCCGTGAGTAGCAATAAGTTACGAACAATTAATCAATCTATTGCCATAATGTTACGCTCATACACACGAGCATTAAATAAACAAGAAGGTTTTTCAGGGGCTTTATTTAGAGAAGCTACAAAAGCCGAATGTTTAAATTGCCCAAACGGAATAGCACCATCTTTTATTACTAAAAATGGAATCACACACATAAATTCAACAAATCCTGAAAAAGAATATCCACAGATATGTTTCAATTATATACATCAAAATCCTGTAAAAGCAAATTTGGTAGAAGAAGAAACAGAATGGGCATTTTCATCAGCTAAAGATTATTCGGGTTTGCGTAACGGAAAACTGGTAAATAAAATTGTAGCAGAAGATTTTGGATTAGTGAAGCCTTGACTTAAGTCAAAGCTTCACTCAAATATAGTTTTTCTTTTTATTATAAGTTTTTTATTTTAGAAACAGAATTTTAATATTTTGCAATGAGTGCTTATATCTACGATTTAATCAAACAGGGTGAGCATCAGAAACTTGATTTTAAGCATTCCATTACAGATTCAAAAAAGATTGCCAGATCATTAGCCGCTTTTTCTAATACTGATGGGGGAAAACTCCTTGTTGGAGTTAGAGATAATGGGTCTATTGCAGGAGTACAAAGCGATGAAGAATTTTACATGGTTCAGGCAGCTGCAGATTTATATTGTAGACCTGCAATTAAATTTGAAACAAAAGCCTGGCAAATTAATGGAAAAACTATCCTTGAAATAACAATTTCCAGAGTTTCTGGAGATAAATTAATTACTGCTTCGGATAAAAATGGTCTATACAAGGTTTATATTAGGGAAAATGACGAGAACCTTATCGTTAATAATATATATCTTAAAGCATGGAATAAGAAAAAGTTTGGGAAAGGTATTTTGATTAGATACGATGAACCCGAAAAAATAATTTTTGATTATCTGCAAGAAAATCAAAGCATTACTCTTTCAAAATTCAGAAAATTGGCAAATTTAACTAAGTATAAAGCAGAAACAATTTTAGTTAATCTTATAGTATTAAATATCATAAAAATTGATTTTACTGAAAATCAAATTTTATATAAACTAGGAAAATAATAGTAAAAAAGTTTAAAATACTTATGAATGACTAAAAATTTAAAAGGACTAAGATAAATTAGTCAACATTTTAGGCATTTTAGATCATTTTAGGCATTTATAGTTTTAATTTAGTTTATTTTTAATTTTGTTTGCAGTTTTGAGTTGCGGCAAGATTTACAAGGACATAATAAAGTAACATATTGTTATTAATTGATATATGTAACAAATTAAATTTGAAAATAATTTTATTATTTACTTCTATTTTATACTTTTAGAGCCGAAAAAATTAACAATAAACTTAATCATATAACTAAAATTTATTACCATGAAATTGAAAACTTTGAGTAGAATAGCTGCAATGATTATTATAATGGGTTTTGCAGTTAATGTAAATGCACAAACAGCAACAGAAGCCGTTGATGCTTTAAAAGATGGAGTTGCAAAATCACAGGCAAAAGATTATTTAGGTGCTATAAAGTCGTTTAAACAATGTATTAGCATTTATGATGAATTAGGTGAGCCAGAAAATGAAAACAGAGCCACTGCCGTAACACAAATTCCAAATATGCAATATAAATATGCGATTGGACTTTACAAAGAAAAAAAATATGACGAATCAATTGCTGCTTTTGAAACTTTAAAAGAATATTCAGAAACTTATGAAGATGCTAAGATGCTTAAAAAAGCAAAAGGAACAATACCTAAGTTGTATTATGCTAAAGGAGCAGCTTTGCTTAAAGCTAAAGATTATGCAGCTGCTTTAGAAGCTTTAGATAAATCAATTGAGCTTGATCCTAAATACCCTATGTCATATGTAAGAAAAGCACAGGTTTATAAAGATCAAAAGGATGAGCCTAACTTTAAAGAAGCAATAGATAATGCAATAAATGCTGCTGTAACTAAAAAAGACACAAAATCAGAAGGAACAGCAAAACAATTAGCAGGAAACTTTTATTTAGTTGCCGGAGCTAATGCTGTTAAAGCAGAAAAATATAGTGAAGCGGAAAAATATTTTAATACTTTAATGGAATATAAAGATGTTGATACCGATATTTATTATCAATTAGCAGTTATTTATAATAAGCAATCAAAATGGGATGCAGCAATTGAAGCTGGTAACAAATCGTTAGAACTTTTTGGTGATGCAGGTACTACTAAAGATGCTAAAATATATTATGAGTTAGGTAATTCGTATTACGGCAAAAGCGACACTACTGCTGCTTGTGATGCGTATAAAAAAGCTAGCAAAGGAGATTATGAAGCATCAGCAAAATATCAAATTGAACAGGTTTTGAAGTGTAAATAAGGTTTTTATTAGATAATATTAAAGGAGGTCAATTTTGATCTCCTTTTTTGCATTAACCAAACATCGGAAGTTTTTAAAACTTCCGATGTTTTTTATATTCAGAATTCCTGACGTGGCTGATAAGCATCAGTATATCAGAAGCTTATCTTTGTAAGTCGTTGTGTCGATTTTTGCTCCGCTTAAATATTATCCTACTGAATGAAAATTTGTAATATCATTCGAGATTTTCAATATTTTATAAATATTTCCTTCAGTATTTCTGATCGGGGTATAAGTTTCAGCAAAAACTAACTGTTTATTGTTAATTTTTACTTTGCTTGTTTCTTTTTGTACTTTACCCGATTTTAATTCTCGCCAGAATTTTTCGTATGCAACTTTTTGTTGCTCCGTAAATTCCATATTCTCTGAATGATGAGTTCCAATTACCTCATCTCTGCTTACTCCAAGTAATGACAGGTAATTATCATTTACATTTTGTATGTTTCCATCCAGATCGTACTCTATAACGTAGCTAGATGTATTGAGTGCTTCAACAAGTCCTTCCATTTCAGCGCCTTTGCGTGTTGATTCTTCTTGTGTGGCCTGTAACTCTTCCATATTCTGACGCATTTCTTCTTCTTGTGCAGCCATTTCTTCGGCTTGTTGTTGAGAGCGTTCAAGTAATTCTGATGTTCTGATATTAACTCGAACTGACGAAAAGGTTGAAGCAATGCTTTCAGCTAATTTTTCAACAAACTCAATTTCATGTTTTTCAAAAATATTAAAAGAAGCTATTTCGAGAACTCCCAGTACATTTTCTTCAATTTTTAAAGGAACAATTAATAAACTGTTTGGGTTTGCCCCACCAAGACCCGAGGTAATTTCCATATAATCCTGCGGGATTTCTGTCATATATATTGTTTTCTTTTCAATAGCACAGGTTCCGATTAAGCCTTCACCCATCTCAATTTGTTTTTGCAGAAACTTTCTTCTGTCAAAAGCATAAGCAGAGAGTAGATCAAAATGAATATTTTCTTTATCATTATCATTTAAAATAAATATACCACCCTGATTTGCCTTAAGATAACCAACAAGGTTTAATATAATTTCAGTAGCAAGATTTTCAAGATTATCGTTGTTTTGACGCAAAATATCAGCAAACGTCGCTAAGCCTTCATTAGTCCATCTGCGTTTTTCATCTTCTATTTTACGTTTTCCATCTTCTTTTTCAGCTTTAACAAGACTGTTTCTCATTTCAATTAAAGACTCACCCAAAACATCTTTGTCACTTAATAAATCAAATTCTTGATTTAATTTACCTTGACCAATAAGATTTGCAAATTCAACTTTTTTATTTAATCCATCGATAGAACTATTAAGCGCATCAGTCATTTCTTCAATTTCATCACCCGTTTCTATTTTTATTCTCATTTTTTCATCGATATGTCCTTTTGCAAGATGATTTAATAACTCAGTAATCTTAGTTAGTGGATTGGTAATATTTCGTCCGATAATAGCAATAACTAATGCCATAAGAAGTATTCCTATAATTCCAACAATTAATGAAATTCTAAAATTCCGAGTTGCCTTAGCCATAATAGTGTCAACAGGAACTGAAATTGCAATTGACCAGGGTGTATCTGTATCCATTACTTGAATTGGGGCATAGGTAACGTATGTTTTAGTTCCGGTTTTATCTGTACTTATATAACTAAAACTTTTTCCATCGAGAATTTTCTGAGATATTTTGTGTTTTTTATTTTCTTCAGGAAAGATTTCTTCAATTTTTCGATTAAGCAGGTCTTTATCCGGATGTCCGGAAATAAACCCGCCATTTGAAATCAAATAAGCGTAACTACCTTCAAAGGGCTTGATATTTTCAACAATTTTCTGGAATTGTAACAAGGTAATATCATAAGCGATAACAGCAACGAATTTCCCGTTTTCGGCTATTGGAGCACTCAAACTTGTCATTAATAAAGATTCTGTTTTTCCTCCTGTTAGAACATCAAAATATGGTTCATTTATATTAGGAACCAGTATGGATTTTGTTTCTGCATAAAGTTCAGAATCGCCATCTAAACTTCTGAGTTCAATATTATTTTTTATTATTCCATCCTCTCTCCAAAAAGAATGACTTATTCTACCATAAGGTTTATCCCAGGCAGAATCTATTATGTTTAATTCCCAGCTATCCCATAGAGCATAAATATTAGGATTGTTTTCAAAGATTTTAGTATACATCTTATGAATTAATTTCTGCCACTCATCTTTTTCAAATTCTTTATAAATTCTAAAAGCATCACTAACGTCTATAACTGCAGAAAATTCAGCATCAAGTTTAACTTTAATATCTTTTGCTGATTCCTGAACTTGTTTGTTCGTTATTTCGATAGCATCATCATAGGCCATTTTGCGGGCATTAAAACTAATATATCCAACAGCAGCGATATAAATAATTATTGTTGCGGAAATAATAAACAGCTGTATTTTTTGTTGTATTTTCAATTTTATTTTCATGACTCTTAGCGATTTTTAAAGTTTCTCTTATGAATGTTTCTTCTGAAAATCAGTAATGTTATTTGAAATTTTCAGAATTTTATAAACTTCTCCATCAGTATTTCTAATAGGAGTATATGTTTCGGCAAAAATATATTCTATTCCATTAGCTTTAGTGGTTGTTGTTTCCTTTATAACTTTCCCTGATCTTAACTCTCTCCAGAATTTTTCGTATTCAGTCTTTTGTTGTTCGGTAAACTCCATATTACCTGAGTGATGAGTTCCAATAACTTCATCTCTGGTTAAACCAAGTAACGTTAGGTAATTATCGTTTACGTTCTGGATATTTCCATCCAAACTATATTCTATTACGTAGCTGGATTTATTAAGTGCTTCAACGAGGCCTTCTGTTTCGGCACTCTTGCGTGTTGATTCTTCTTGTGTGGCCTGCAGCTCTTCCATATTCTGACGCATTTCTTCTTCCTGTGCAGCCATTTCTTCAGCTTGTTGTTGTGAGCGTTCTAATAATTCTGATGTTCTTATATTTATTTTAACTGATGAAAAAGTAGACGCAATACTCTCAGCTAATTTTTCAACAAATTCTATTTCGTGCTTTTCAAATACATTAAACGAAGCAATTTCAAGTGCCCCCAATACGTCATCTTCCAGTTTGAGTGGAATAATAAGTAAACTAGCAGGATTAGCTCCTCCAAGACCAGAAGTAATTTCTATATAATCCTGTGGAATATCTGTCATAAAAATAGTTTTCTTTTCTATGGCACATGTTCCAATTAGTCCTTCACCCATCTGAATATGTTTCTGCATATATTTTCTTCTGTCGTAAGCAAAAGCAGAAAGAAGATTAAAATATATGTTTTCTTTATCATTATCGTTTAAAACAAATAATCCTCCTTGATTTGCATTCAAATAATCAACAAGGTTCATTATAATTTCTGTTGCAAGATTTTCAAGATTATCATTATTTTGGCGCAAAATGTCAGCAAATTTAGCTAAACCTTCATTAGCCCACCTGCGTTTTTCATCTTCAATTTTACGTTTTTCGTCGTCGTCGTCGGCACTAACCAGGCTATTTCTCATTTCAATTAGTGATTTACCCAAAACATCTTCATCGCTTAACAAATTAAAGTCTTGATTTAATTTACCTTGCCCAATACGGTTAGCAAATTCAACTTTTTTATTTAAACCATCGATTGAATTGTTAAGGGCTTCTGACATTTCTTCAATTTCATCACCGGTTTCAATTTTTATCCTCATTTTCTCATCAATATGTCCTTTCGACAAAAGTTTTAACAGTTCGGTAATCTTAGTTAGAGGATTAGTAATACTACGTCCGATAATACCAATAACCAATGCCATAAGAAGTATTCCAAAAACTCCAACAATTAATGAAATTCTAAAATTACGGTTTGCCTTTGCCATAATAGTATCAACCGGAACCGAAATCGCAATTGACCATGGAGTAGTTGTTTCGCCTACAAAAATTGGAGCATACGACACATAATTTTCTATCCCGTTTGCATCTTTGCTGATATAACTGAAGCTATTACCTTCAAGAATATTTTGAGCTATATTATAATCTATATTGTCTTCAGGAAAAAGTTCTTCAATTTTAGAATTCAACAATTCTTTATCGGGATGGCCGACAATTAAACCTCCATTCGAAATTAGGAAAGCATAGCTTCCTTCAAAAGGCTTTATTTCTTCAACAATCTCCTGAAAACGGTCGAGTGTAATATCAACGGCGACTATTCCTACATATTTGCCATTTTCCATAATAGGAGCATTCAAACTTGTCATCAGAAATTTTTCAGCTTTATTTTCAGTAAAAACGTCTTCATAAGGCTCCCATATAGATGAGGTTGTTTTGGTTTTTATTACGGCATATAATGCAGGATCGCCATCAAGACTTCTATACTCAAAATTGTGCTTTATAGCGCCATTTTCTCTCCAGTAAATAGTTACATATCGACCGGTTGGCTTATCCCACTCCGGATCAATAGCATTTAATTCCCAGCTATCCCAAAGACTATAAATATGAGGATTGGTTTTAAAAACTTCATTATACATTTTTGAGAAAAGATCTTTCCACTGTTCTGTAGGTAAGTATTTGTAAGTATGAAACGCATCAGCCAGAGTCTTAACAAGAGTCAGATCAGCATCAAGTTTAGCTTTAACAGCATTTGATGTTTCGTGAACATGTCGGTTTGTTATTTCAACAGCATCATTATATGCCATTTTTTTGGCATTAAGGCTAATATATCCAACAGCAATAATATAAATTACTATTGATGCGGAGATAATGAAAAGCTGTATTTTTTGCTGTATTTTAAGTTTAATTTTCATAAAAACAAGGTTTTATAATTCTTCAAATTCACTGATATTATTTGATATTTTTAAAATTTTCTTAACAACTCCGTTTTCATCCATAATAGGAGTATAAACCTCTACAAATATTATTTCTTTTCCATCAACAATAAATTTTGTTTTTTCTTTTTTTGTACCACCCTTTATTAAATCGCTCCAGAATTTTTTATATTCAGTTTTCTGTTTTTTTGTAAATTCCATTTTATCGGAATGATGTGCTCCTACAACTTCCGAACGCTTTAAGTTTAGCAAGTTGATATAATTGTCATTTACTTTGGTAATTACACCTTCAGGATTATATTCGATAATGCAACTTGATTGCTCCAAAGCATGTAAAAAACTTTCCATTTCAGCATTTTTGCGTCCTGCTTCTTCTTGTGTTGCTTGCAATTCTTCCATATTTTGACGCATTTCTTCTTCTTGAGCAGACATTTCTTCAGATTGTTGCTGGGATTTTTCTAATAACTCATTTGTTTGAATACTTATTTTAACAGAAGACATGGTAGAAGCAATATCTTCAGCTACATTTTCTACAAATTCAATTTGATATTTTTCAAACTTTTTAAATGAGGCAATTTCAATTACTCCATAAACTTTATCTTCCATATTAAGAGGAACAACAAGTAAGGCGTTTGGATTTGCACCTCCCAAACCAGAAGTTATAGAAATGTATTCATCAGGAATATCTTCAATGTAGGTGGTTTCTTTTTCAATGGCAACTGAACCAACAATACCATCTCCGTATTCAATACGTTTTTCAATATGTTTTTCCCTGTCAAAGGCAAAAGCAGAAACTAAATCAAGAAATATATTATTTTTATCGTCATCGTTAAGCAAAAATAAACCTCCCTGGTTTGCTTCAAGATAATAAACCAGATTTTTAATAATCTCATTAGAAAGTGTTTCCAGATTGTCATTATTTTGACGAAGAATATCGGCAAATTTTGCTAATCCCTCGTTTGTCCATCTGCGTTTTTGATCTTCAATTTTTCTTTTTTGTTCATCGTTTTGTGCTTTTCTGAGACTGTTGCGCATATCAACAAGGGCAAGTCCCAATTTATCGTCATCGCTAAGCAAATTAAATTCATATTCGAGGTTTCCAGATCCTATATGATTAGCAAATTCGGTTTTTAAATTTAGTCCTTCAATAGATGTTTTCAGGGCTTTGGTCATTTCTTCAATTTCGTCTCCGGATTTAATATTTAAATCGAGTTTATGATCTGTTTTCCCTCTTGCGAGTTCTTTTAGGAACTCGGTTATTTTTTGTATCGGGTCTGATATGTTTTTGGTAATAATATAAATTACAAAGCTTAGAAGAAAAATGCCGATTACACCAACAATTATTGAGATCATAAAGTTTCTGTCGGCTTGAGCCATAATTGAATTAACAGGCACGGAAACACCAAGGTACCATGGAGTATTGGTTCTCCCGATATTAATTGGGGCAAAAGCGACATAATGCTTTTTTTCTTTGTCATCTATAGTTATTATATTAAAACTTTTTCCCTTTCCAATATTTTTAAATAAATCAAAATCATCTCCGGTTTTTAATGTAAATTCCGCAATTTGATTTAGTCGTTCTGTTTCAGGATGACCTACGAATTTACCTTCTTCATTCAATAAAAAAGCATAACTCCCGGGGAACTGAGACATATTAATGTTTTCAACCATTTTTTGAAACCTTTCCAATATAAGGTCAATACCAACCAGCCCGTGGTATTCATTATCAATTAAAATAGGTGTTATCAGGCTGGTCATTAGTTTAGATGTTTCGCCCTCATCTGTAAATAAGTCAAAATAAATTGGTAATACCATTTCTTTGGCTTGAGCTTTTATGTTGGCATAAACTTCAGGATCTCCATCTAAACTACGAATATCTTGTTTTTGAAAAACAGATCCATTTACACGCGAAAACACATTTGCCATACGTCCGGTAGGGTTTGTCCATGTATCGTCAATTTTATTTAACTCCCAGCTATCCCACAGTTTGTAAAAAACGGGATTGTCTCGATATATCTTATCATACATTTTAATAAACAACGGATCCCATTGTTCTCTGGGCATATCTTGATATACTCGAAAAGCGGTAGCTAAAGTCCTGACAATTGCCATGTATTCATTCAAGTCAGTCTGTATTTTAAATGCAAATTTTTCAGCGTTTGAATTAACTAATTCAACAGAATCATTATAAGCTGTTTTTTTTGCAGTTACACTGATATAGCCGATTGCAATAACATATATAGCAACTGATAGTGAAATTAAAAACAGTTGCATTTTGTTTTTCAAGCTTAGCTTAATTTTCATGTCGGACACTTTTTTATATTATAATAATTGACTTAATATCTAAGACAAAATATAAATTATATATTTATGAAAATATCATAAAAGGGTTATTTATAATCGTTAATATCTATTGCTAAAAATAAAATTTTCTCGAACTTTTCATTTATAAAAACAGGAATAAATGATGTTATTAATTTAAACTCACTTCCGGTTTTATTTTTTAAATACGTTATTTCTTGATGTGTTTTACCTTTCATTACTGTATTTAGAATCTTTTGGAACTTAGCAAGATCTTTTTTGACCACAAATTCTTTTATTTCCATTCCAATGGCTTCATTTATGGTATATTTGAATTTTCTTAAAAACAGATCATTGGCATTTACCAGCGTTGCATCTAAACTAAATTCTGCTTTTAATAAAAACTGATCTACTCCATTAAGTATTCCGCTAAATTCTTCACCTTTCCTGGAAGATTCTTCTTGTGTTGCCTGAAGTTCTTCCATATTTTGTCTCATTTCTTCTTCATGGGCAGCCATTTCTTCTGCTTGTTGTTGCGATTGTTCAAGCAGTTGTGATGTTCTTGTGTTAATGCGTACCGATTTTAAAGTTGAAGCAATACTTTCAGCAGCTTTCTCTGCAAATTCAATTTCATGTTTCTTAAATTTATTAAATGATGCCAGTTCAATAACACCGAGAATATCGTTTTCCATTTTTAATGGTACTAGCAATAAGCTATTTGGGTTAGCATTGCCTAAGCCGGAAGTTATCTGAATGTAATCTTGTGGAATTTCTGTTAAATAAATAGTGTTTTTTTCAGCAGCACATGTTCCAACGAGACCTTCTCCCAGTTCAACTTGTTTTTTAATAAACTTTTCTCTGTCGAAAGCGAAAGCTGATAATAAATCAAAAATAACAGTTGATTGTTCTTGATCGTTTAAAATAAACAACCCTCCCTGATTAGCATCAAGATAATAAACAATATTTTTGATTATTTCATTAGCAAGAATATTTAAATCATCGTTGTTTTGTCTAAGTATTTCAGCAAATTTTGCCAATCCTTCATCAGTCCAACGGCGTTTTTGATCTTCAGTTTTTCGTTTTTCCTCTTCGGATCTTGCTTTTAAAAGACTATTGCGCATATTTATTAAGGATTGACCCAGCTCATCTTCATCACTAATTAGTTCCAGTTCATGATCAATATTACCTAATCCGATTTCGTTAGCAAACTCAGCCTTTTTATTTAAACCTCGGATAGAAGTATTTAAAGCCAAAGTCATTTCTCCCACTTCATCTTTAGTTTTTACTTCCGTAATTAAAGATTCGTCAATTTTGCCTTTTGCAAGGCTTTTAAGTATTTCTGTAACATTAATTATTGGCTCAGTAATATTTTTTGCAATAAACCAAATTACAAATGTTAATAATAGTAGTCCTATAAAACTTACAAATAAAGCTTTGTATAAAATACTTTTGGCTTTGGATGTTATGACTTTTTTAGGAACAACAATGGCTAAGGACCAGGGTGTGGTTACATTTTCTACTTTTATAGGGGCAAAAACATAAAAGTCTTTTTGATTGTTTTCATTTTTATAAGTAAATGAGAAATTGATTCCTGCTCGAACATTTTCTACTAATTTAAATTTTTCATTAAAATCAGGATATTCGTCACTTATTAATTTACCCATTAATTTTGAGTTAGGGTGAGAAACAAAAGTTCCGTTATTGGATAATAAAAAAGCATAACTTTTTTCGAAGGGCTTAATGTTTTCAATTATATCCTGGAAACGTTGTAAATCAAGATCTATACCGGCAAGACCAATAAAAGTATTACCCAATTTTATAGGAA
>JAUVUS010000016.1 GCA_030600865.1 Bacteroidales bacterium
ATAAAACATTCCAGATGCTGATAAAATCTTCCTGGTGACCATAGTGTTTCTCAGGATCGAAACTTTGCCAGAATTGCTTAATAGATTCAATTTGTTCATCCGATAAATAATTAAACTGATCCTGAATAGATTTTAAGGATTTAAGGTTTTTAAATAAATCATCGGGATTGACAAGATATTTATCAATATCGTCAAAATCGTTCAGCATCATTTCGCCCCAGAAATAAAAATCATCAAAACTTTCTTCTGATTTTTTTATTTGTTTGTAAATACGGTATAATTCAAATAAAAGCTTAATGTTATCGGCAGTTGTAAGACCCGAAACCTCTTGCATTAATTCATTTATAGTAGTTGTAGCTGGTGCCCACATTGGCTTATCGGTTAGTTCCGAAAGGTATTTCTTAAAATAAAGACCAGCCCTGCGATTAGGAAATACAATACAAAGATCAGAGATATTTTCTCCGTATCTTGAATAAAGGTCAGTAGCTATATGTTTTAAAAACGTGTTCATTTAATTAGTTCAAAGTTTAACTCCTTTTAGTCGTTGCGCTCTCCGCCAGCCGGCGGATCGGTTCAAGTTTCAGTTGAATAAGATAAAAGTTTAAAGTAAAAAGATAAAAGTGTTAAATAATAACACACTTCATTTTTTGATACCTGACTTCTGAACTATTGAACCTAATTTTTTTTTAATTCAGATGATTCATTTGTTAACCATTCTAATTCATTTACAGCCATTATTGTATTGTTTATATATAACCTAATTTACTTTTTCCTTTTATCTTTTTCCTTTTATCTTAAAAAACTTTCCTTGCCATGTGTTCAGTTCTTCCAGCCTTTTTTCAAATTTATTTAATATCTGATCGTTACGGATTAATCCCCAACCCGGACCGGCTAAAAATCGGGGAGGAACTTCACCTGCGAAGCGCTCAACAACAAACTCGGGATTTAATCTTTCTAAAAACTGAATGAAAAAATCGATGTACTCAGGTAATTCAAAGAAATTGAAATTTTCAGGATGTTCCTTGTATTCCTTTTCAAATGCTGTACCTTTTATAATTTGCAATTGATGAAACTTTACAGTATCGAGTGGGAGAGAAGAAATGGTTTTTGCACTATTTAAAATATCTTCTTTGGATTCTCCGGGTAATCCAAAAATAAAATGAGCTCCGGTTTTTATTCCGTATTGTTTTGTTTTTTTCAATGCTTCAACTGATTCTTCAAATGTGTGCCCACGATTAATTCTTTTAAGTATTTCGTTATTGCACGATTCAATTCCATATTCAATTATGACATAATATTTCTCAGAAAGCTCCCTGAAATATTCCAGTTTTTCATCATCAATACAATCGGGACGGGTGCCTATTACAAGACCTGCAATTTCGGGAATGCTTAGTGCTTCATTGTAAATCTTTTTCAGTTTGTCAAGTGGAGCATAAGTGTTTGAATATGCCTGGAAATAGGCTAGAAATTTGTTAGCCCTCCTGTATCGCTTTTCATGAAATTCAATTCCTTCGTTTATTTGTTGTGTAATCGATTTGTCAGGTGTACAATACGAAGGATTAAAAGCATCGTTATTACAATAAGAGCATCCGCCAATTCCTTTCGATCCATCACGATTCGGACAGGTAAAACCTGCATCGATGGTTACTTTTTGCACACGCTCACCAAATGTTCGTTTAAAGTAATTACTGTATGCGTTAAATCTTCTGTTATGGCCCCAAGGGTAGTCAGTCATTATAATTGTTTATTTTATTTCAGTGCTTCTTAGTTATATGCCATTAGCCATTAGCTTTTGGCTGTTAGGAATTATTAGCTAAAGGCTAAAAGCCAATAGCAAAAAGCTAATTTTATTCGATTTTTCGAATAAAATTCAAATCAACATACCACAAATAACCTTCTATAACTTTGTTTTCCATTTTTTTCAAAATCTCCATATAAGATTCTACCTGTTTATGATGCTTCTCTTCTTCCTGTTCTCCGAATTTGTAATCGATCACAATTATTTTTTCATTATTACTTATAACTCTGTCAGGTCGTGCTGTTTTTCCGTTTGTTAAAATAATTTCAGCTTCGGTTTTTATTTGCCATTCACCACTAAACCAGTTCTTTATTTGTTCGTTTTTAAATGTTTTTTCAATTTTTTGTTTGATTTCCGGTTTTTCGTCCGGTGATATTTTTCCATCAAAAATAAGTTTATCTATGGCTTGCGAAATATCTTTTTCTGTTTTAATATTTTCAAAAATTTCGTGCATTACTTTTCCATGATTTACTTTTTCAAAAGGGGCATTTTCTTGTCCGGTAAAGAAGGAATTATCGTGTAATTTCAGTCGTAGTTTATTTTTAATATCAAATGATTCGAACTTATTAATTTCAAATTCATCAGGTAAATCCTTTTTAACATCCTTAACTTTTTTCAACTCCCCAAATTCAAATGAAGTTGTTTGTGTATTCCAATGGTCTGTAAAATCAATTAAGGTTTTATCTGTAAGATAGTTTTTGTAGTTCTGATAAGTGAAGAACAATAAATTACTAACGTTAGTTATTCTTTTTGCCTTATCCTTTAAAGGAGAAAAACAAAAAAGGTTTTCTTTAACCCGCGTAAACGCAACATAAAGTAGATTTAAGTTGTCAACATATGCATGCAATTTTTCTTTTAAATAATCAGGTTTAAATACTGTATTTGAAAGTTTGCTTGAATATTTTACAGGAATTAAGTCCAGCTGATCAAAAGGTTCTGCATCCGTTTTACACCATAAAATATTAGTTTGATTCGATTTGTGATCAATATCCCAGTTGCAGAATGGAATAATCACATTTTTAAATTCCAGTCCTTTAGAGCTATGAATAGTTAAAATCCGAATTGCATCCTGATTTTCCGATACCGATAAGGTTTTCTTATTTCCTGTTTCTTCCCACCAATTAATAAAAGTATGAATATCAGAGGCTGATTTTTTACTGAAATCGAGTACTATATCCAGGAATGCATTTAAATAGGGAAGTTCTGCCTTTATTTCATTTAGCCTGAATAATCTTATAATTCGATCAGTTAATTCATAAACCGGAAGTTGTTTTATCTGATCTAAGGATTCAATAAATTCTTTTGGAAATAGTTTTTTTAGCCATTCTTTCTGTTCTTCTTTTGTATGATTTCTTAACAGTTCATGAAGTTCATAGTTCGATAATTCATCTGATTTTAAATAAGAATTATACTCGTGTGCTATAAATGATAAGTTTATATCATCGTTTGAATCAAGAATATACTCTAGAATTGATATAATAAATTTTACTAATGAAGAGTTTGCAATAAATAACGAATCATTCGATATGAAATCAAATTTATATTTTGTTTCCGATTGATTTTTATATTCAATTAGCGTATTGGCTATATCCTGACCTTCTTTGCCCGATCTTACCAAAATCGCAATATCATTCAGATAATAACCTTTTTCCTGTAAATCTTCTATTATTCCGGGTAATCTTAATTTTACTTCATCTTTCCACGAATCATATTCCTTTTCCGATAAAAATGTATGATTTATATATCCATCCTCTTTACTATTATTCTCCGGAATATTCTGAAATACATCCTGATAAGCATCTGTAATTTTGGTTTTGTAAGGATTATCCAAATTTTCAGATTCAGTAAACTCACCATTGAAATTTTGCTGAAGTACTTGTGATGAATAACAGAAAACCGAATTGTTAAAATCGATGATGTTTTTCCTGCTTCGCCAATTGGTGTTTAGTGCTTGTATTTCAGGGTTAAATTGCATGAAATCTTTTTGTACTTCATCAGAAAGAATTTTCCAGTCGCTGTTACGCCAACGATAAATTGATTGTTTTATATCGCCAACCAAAAGGTTCTTGCTCCCCTGTGCAAGACTATTGTTAATAAGTGGCTTGAAATTGTGCCATTGTGTTTTTGATGTATCCTGAAACTCATCAATCATAAAATGCTTATATATGTTGCCGGTTTTTTCATAAATAAAAGGAGAGTCGTTATTGTCTATAATGATTTGAAGAAGTTTTGCTGAATCAGAAATCAAAAATATATTCTGTTCTTCACAATATTCTCTGAGTTTTTCGGAAATATCAGTCAGAATTCCAAGCGTGCGAATAAATTTTAAAATTTCAACCGACGAATAATATTGAATATGATTTTTTTCGTAAAAATTAACTGCTTCAACAAGTAAGTCGAATAAACCATTGTTTAATACATTTTCAATAATATCTTTCTTTGGACTTTTATTTGTGAGCCATTCATCAAAGCTTTCAGTTCCCTTTAATGTTCTTGTTTTAGGCTCAAAATCTTTATTGTGAATGATTTTATTAAAATAATTTGGGACACTTGACTTACCCCATTTAAAATCTTCAATTACTAAACCATTAGAATTTATTAAGTTTAAAGCTTCTGTTCCAATTTTTACTAATGAATTTTCAAATTCCGATCTGATTTCCTGTAAATTTTTAATATAATTTTTCAGAAAATCCTTATTGCTCATTTTTTTGATGAGTTGCTGATCAAATGCTTTGTACTCTTCTTTAAAAATTTCCAGGGCAAGATTCTTAATATCATCTTTAAAATCCCATTTATTTCCCTGTTCAATTTTATCAGATGCTAAATTAGAAAGCCATTTACGTAATTCAGTATTTTCCTCTAAATCAAGCAATAAATTATCAATAACTTTTAATAAAATATCATTTTGATTTAATTCTATTGAGTATCCGGGTTGAATGCCAATTTCACGGGTAAATGAGCGAATAATTTTTTGAAAAAATTTATCGATTGTACTGACCGAAAATTTTGAGAAATCATGAAGTAGTAAAGATAAGATTTTACTTGCTTTGAGTTTAATTTCGACTTCCGATAATTTATATTCGTTTTTAAGCTCTCCCAGATAATCGGATTTTAATCCTTTGGCTAGTTTGTTAAGTTCGCTCAGAATTCTATTTTTCATTTCTGCTGTAGCCTTATTGGTAAAAGTAACAGCCAGTATTCTTCGGTAATTTTCAGGATATTTGAATAGCAGTTTTAAATACTCTTCGGTAAGTTTGAAAGTTTTACCTGATCCGGCAGATGCTTTATATATTGTCAGTTGAGACATTAATCATATAGTTATTATAGTATAAAATTAATTAAAATAATTCCTATTTAAGAATTATGTTATTAACAGATATTAACTGTAATATTATCAGAAAGAAAATTCGCAATTCTTGATCTGCCTGCCCTGACTGCCATGCCTACTGCAGGTTAACCGTTAGGCAGGCGACTGGCAGGTTTGTAATTAATAATAAAAAATAAATACCTTTGCATCCGTTATTATTTTAGTGGATTAGATTTATGAAAAAAGTAGTCATTGGGATGTCGGGAGGAGTTGATTCAAGCGTTGCTGCATATCTTTTAAAACAACAGGGATATGAAGTTATTGGCTTGTTTATGAAAAACTGGGATGATGCTTCAGTTACCTTAACAAGCAATTGTACCTGGGAAGATGACCTGCTTTTTGCCGAAATGGTTTCGAAGAAATTAGATATCTTGTTGCATACTGTTGATTTAAGCGATCAATACAGCAAAAGAGTAGTAGAGTACATGTTTTCGGAATATGAACGCGGAAGAACTCCAAATCCTGATGTATTATGTAACAGGGAAATAAAGTTTGATTTATTTATTGACGAAGCATTGAAGCTTGGTGCAGATTATATTGCTACAGGTCATTATTGCAGAAAAGAAACCAAAAAAATAAATAGTAAAACAATTTACAGATTATTGGCAGGTGCTGATCCAAATAAAGATCAGAGTTACTTTTTATGCCAGTTAAGTCAAGAACAAATATCAAAAGTTTTATTTCCTATAAGAGAATTATTAAAGCCCGAAGTTCGCAAAATTGCTGATGAACAAGGTTTAGCAACTGCGAGCCGTAAAGATTCACAGGGAATTTGTTTTGTTGGAAAGGTTGATCTTCCTGCTTTTTTGAAACAAAAGCTAAAAGCGAAAAAGGGTGATATTATTGAAATCCCTGAAAACTATTATAATAATCTGAATCCTTCTGATGAATTAATCGATATTTCAAAAGCATATCAATATAAGCGTGATGATGGAAAAGTCATTGCAGAACATCATGGAGCTCATTTTTATACCATTGGTCAGAGAAAAGGTTTAAATATTGGTGGTACAGGAAAACCTATGTATGTTATTGCTACTGATGTAAAAGAAAATATCGTTTACGTTGGCAAGGGAGATAAGCATCCCGGATTATATCGAAATGGATTATTTATATCAAACGATGAAACGCATTGGGTAAGACCTGATTTTAAACTTCAAGTCAATGAATCAAAAGATTTACTTATTAGAATACGTTATCGTCAGCCTTTACAAAAAGGAAAACTAATAGCGACTCCAGAAGGTTTACATATAATGTTTAATGAACCTCAACGTGGTATTGCAGCAGGTCAGTTTGCTGCCTGGTACGATAGTGATGAGTTAATTGGTTCCGGTGTGATTTACTAAAGTTCAGAGTTCAAAGCCTGCCTGACGGCAGTCAGGTTCAAATTTCATACACACTACAAGCTTAGTTTAAGCTAATATGGGATAAATATTACGATCCTGTAAATATTTTTACAAAAAAATCATAAATAATTTGTATTATGAACATATGTTCATTATATTTGTACCGTATTTTTATTTAATATTTTATGTCACGACCCCAAAATAACAGAACTGTACATGAGCCACCAATTTTCACTGATTTTAAACCAACTGGTGTAAGAGGAGTATCATTGGATCAGGTTTTGCTTAATCTTGATGAATTTGAAGCTTTTCGTCTGGCCGATCATGTAGGCCTTTCGCATGAAGAAGCATCTGAAGAAATGGAGATTTCCAGACCTACATTTACAAGATTAATTGAGAAAGCACGTAAAAAGATTGCTGATTTTATTATTAATGGTAAAGTATTGAATATAGATGGAGGTAATATTCATTTTCGTAATAATATAATTCGCTGCCAGAGTTGTGGGCAAATGTTCAGAATGAAGTTTGATGAAATTATAACAGAATGTCCTGCTTGTCATTCAAAAAATATATTGAACCTGGCAGGAGGTTTTGGTCATGGTAAATGTTGTAATAATAGAAACCAAAAAAAAGGAGGTAATTATGCCAAGAGGCGATAAAACAGGACCTGAAGGTTTTGGTCCTATGACAGGCCGACGCATGGGATCTTGTGTTGGAAATGTAAATCCCGGATCTTATAATAACCCGGGATTTGGAACCGGTTTTGGAAGAGGGATGAGAAATGGTTTTGGAAGAGGCTTTGCACGTGGTGGAGGGCGAGGCTTTGGAAGAAATTTTACTTATCCTGAAAATCAAAATTTCTCTAACAAAGAAACAATTGAGAATGAGATTGATATACTTAAAGAACAATTGTCATTGTTAGGAAAGCAACTTGAAAAATTAAGTTAGTGTAAGATTTGTATGGAAGACCGTTAGCTTATAAAAATATCATAGTTATATTTTGGTTTAGTTTGTGTGTTTTTATGCTAATGGTCTTTTTATATTTCTAATTTGTAAAACGATAAATAAATTAATAAAATGAAAAATTCAGGTAATAATCAGGGTCAAGGTTTGGGCCAGGGTAGTGGAAAAGGACTCGGACGTGGTGGCGGAAGAGGTCGTAATAATGGTGGAGGTTTTGGAGTAGGTGGAGATTGTGTTTGTGCTAAATGCGGTGAGAAAGTTCCTCATCAACAAGGAGTAAAATGTACAACACTTAAATGTCCCAAATGTGGTAATACAATGATTAGAGAAGAATTATTGAAAAAATAACAATTTAATAATTAGGTGAAAAATGAAGTTTAGAATAAAAAGCGAACTCTGTCGCGGATGTGGTATATGCGAAGTAGTTTGTCCAAATGTATATCAAATGGATAGTAATCATGTTGCAAAAGTAGTTACAGAATCTGTTTCAGATGATTTAATGGAATGTGCAATTCAAGGAGAAAATATTTGTCCGGTAAAAGCGATAATACATAATTAAATTTTTAATATTAACATGCCTGCCGACAGGCAATCTAAAAATATAAAATAATGAAAATGAAATTTGCAATCCCTGCTTTAGGGAATAAGTTAACGGCTCATTTTGGGCATTGCGAAAAATTTGCAATTGTTGATGTGGAAGATAATAAAGTTATAAAGGAAGAATTCATTACACCGCCGGTTCACCAACCAGGAGTATATCCAAAGTTTTTAGCTGACCACGGAGTACATGTAATTATTGCCGGAGGAATGGGACAAAAAGCTCAGGATCTGTTTGCCCAGAATAACATTGAAGTTCATATGGGTGTACAGGATGGCTCTCCTTCCGAATTAGTTGAGCATTATTTAAATGACCAGTTACAAACAGGTCAGAATTTGTGCGATCATTAAAATGGATGAATTATTAAAAAAATCCGGTTATTCAGATAAGGCAATTGAATACTATACAAAAAAAGTAAATGTTGGAAGTATTGAAAATCCAAGTGTTTCTTTATCGTATACCGGACATTGTGGTGATACAATGAAAATTTATTTAAAAATTGATTCTGAAATTATAACGGATGCAAAATTTGAGGCAATAGGATGCGCAGGAGCTTTTTCTGTCGGTTCTGCACTTATGGAAATGATTAAAGACCAAAAAATCTTATTTGCTAAAAATATTACTGAAGATGATATTATTGAACATCTTGGAGGCATACCAAGTGCAAAAACGGATTGTGTTTGTTTAGTAAGAAGAACATTGGAAAAAACAATTCAATTGTTCCTTGATAATAAAAAAGTATAATAAATAATTTTTAATTAGCTGATGAAAATAGCAATTGCCAGTGGAAAGGGTGGTACCGGAAAAACAACATTATCAACAAATTTAACTGCTCTTTTTGCTGAAACTGAAACTGTAGTTTTATCCGATTTGGATGTTGAAGAACCAAATTCAGGTTTGTTTATTAAAGGTAAATTAGTAAAAGAAGAAATAAAGTACAAGATGATTCCTGAATGGAAAGAAGATACTTGTACTTTATGTGGTGAATGTCAGAAGAATTGTAATTTCCATGCTGTAATTCAATTAGGGCCACAAATATTGGTATTCCCTGAATTATGTCATAGTTGTTATGCATGTTCTGAATTGTGTCCTACCTCATCTTTACCTATGATTAGTCAAAGAATGGGTACATTAAATCATTGTGAAAATGGAAATATATCTTTCATTGAAAGTCGTCTGGATATTGGGCAGGAACAGGCTGTGCCATTAATTGCCCAAACAAATGATTATATTGATGAAACTTTTGATAAGAATATAGTAAAGATATTCGATGCACCACCCGGAACTTCTTGTCCTGTTATTGAAGCAACTAAAGATGTGGATTTTGTAATACTGATAACAGAACCTACTCCATTTGGTTTGCACGACCTGAAATTAGCCGTGGAAACAATGAAAGAATTAAAAAAAGATTTTGGAGTGGTAATAAATCGTTATGGAATTGGTAATAATGATGTTGTTGATTACTGTGAGGGAGACAATATTCCAATTCTTGCAAAAATACCAAATAGCAGAAAAGTTGCAGAACTGTATTCTATGGGTAAATTAATATATACTGAATTGCCTGAGGTTAAACAGGAACTTCAGAAAATCAGGAAGTATATTTTAAATCTTAAAATAAATAATTGAGATGAAGGAGATTGTTGTTATTTCCGGAAAAGGAGGAACAGGAAAAACTTCTGTTACAGCATCCTTAGCAGTTCTCGCAGAAAATGATGCAGTTATTGCGGATTGTGATGTTGATGCTGCCGATATGCATTTGTTAATGAAACCGGTAATTGAAAAATCAGAGAATTTTTTCAGTGGTGTGATTGCTAAAATCGATGAAGATAAATGTACTAACTGTGGAATGTGTGCTGATGTTTGTCGTTTTAATGCTATTCCTGTAATAAACGACCAGCATACAATTAACTCTTTAAATTGCGAAGGTTGTGGCTATTGTGAAAAGGTATGCCCTGTTGATGCTATAACTATGCCTGAACAAAATGTGGGTGACTGGTATGTATCTAAAACTAAAATTGAGAATACGCTGGTACATGCAAAGCTGGGAATTGGAGCTGAAAATTCGGGAAAACTTGTTGCCAAAGTTAAAAATGAGGCTAAACGTATAGCCGAAGAAAACAATAAAGATTACATCATTGTTGATGGTTCTCCCGGAATAGGTTGTCCTGTTGTTTCATCGCTATCAGGTGCAAATTTTGTTGTGTTGGTTACAGAACCTTCATTATCAGGGTTGCACGATTTAAAACGGGTTTATGAGTTGGTTAAAAAGTTTAATTTAAAAGCCGGTTGTATTATAAATAAGTATGATATAAACAAGGATGTAACAAAGGACATTATACATTTTCTTAATGATGAGTCTATTGAGTATATAGCCAGTTTACCTTATGATGAAAATTTTACGAAAGCAATGACTTTTGGTAAAACTATTGTTGAATATGATCAGGGCGAATTGAAAGATTTGATTATCAGTAGTTGGGAAAAGATTAAAGAATTGGCGAATTCAAATTAAGAAAATGAGAGAAATGGAGAAAAGGAGATTGTTTAATGAATAATAATCATTAAATGTTTTAAAAGCCAAAAGCTAACAGCTAATATCTTTTTACCAAATGAATAAAAATTATAAGAAGTTAATACATTAATTTTAAAAATAAATCATAAAAAGTAAAAGAAATGAAAATAGCATTTACAGCAAAAGGAACAGAATGGGAATCCGAAATGGATCCGCGATTTGGAAGAACTGAATTTATTTTAGTTTATGATGATGAAAAAGATGAGTTTACATCGTTTGATAATAGGGAAATTGAAAATGAAGCTCATGGTGCCGGACCAAAAACTTCTCAGAAATTATTTGAGATGGGTCCTGAAGTACTAATTACAGGCAATGGACCTGGTGGAAATGCAGCTACAGTTTTAGAAAAGGCCGGAATAGAAATTTATATAGGAGCCGGGCAAATGTCTGTTAAGGAAGCATACAAAGCATATAAAAATAAAAACTTAAAAGGAGTTTAATGATGAAGCAATACGATGTTATAATAATCGGAGGCGGCCCTGCAGGAATAATAACAGGTGTAACAGCAAAAAAACAAAATCCTGAGAAATCAATGTTGTTGTTTAAAGAAGAAGAAAAGGGATTGGTTCCTTGTGGAATTCCCTATGTTTTTCATAGACTTGACGGTGTTGATAAAAATGTTATGGGTCCGAAACCATTTGTAGATTTGGGTGGTGATGTTATAACGGAAAAAATTACTGATTTAAATATAAAAGACAAAACAGTTAAAACCGAATCAGGAAATGAGTTCGGCTATGAAAAGCTTGTTTTTGCTACTGGTTCGAAAGTTGTTATTCCTGATTTTATTCCGGGCTACGACCTTAAGAATGTTTTTTATATTAAAAAAAGCTATAATTATATTAAGCAAACACACGAAGAATTAAAATCAAAAAAGAATATAGTTGTTATTGGTGGAGGTTTTATTGGTGCTGAAGTTGCTGAACAGCTCGCTCTTAATCCTGATAAAAAAGTCACATTAATCGAAAGTGAACAATTTTGCTTTTCAAAGGCATTTTCAAAGGAACTTAGTAAGATTGCCACTGAAGCATTAGCAGGAACAGATGTAAATATTAAAACATCAGTGCGTGTCGAAAAGGTTAATGGGGATAATGGTGTTGTTTCATCTGTTTTACTTGATAATGGTGATGAAATCAAGTGCGATGCTGTAATTATGGCTATTGGTTACAAACCAAATACGGATTTAGCAAAAAAAGCCGGACTGGAAATTAGTAAAATAGGAGCAATAATTGTTGATAATTTTGAGCGTACAAAAGAGAAAGATATTTGTGCTGTAGGTGATTGTTCTCAAACTATTGGATTTTTAACAGGACGGATGGATCATGTTATGCTGGCGTCAACAGCAACTGCCGAAGCCCGTGTGCTTGGTCACAATCTTTTTGGTATTAAAATCAGAAAGAACTTTACCGGAACGCTGGCTGTTTTTTCAACTGAAATAAATGGAATAGCAATGGCAGCAGCAGGTGTTAATGATAGTAATGCTGCTGAAGCAAGCATTGAATATCTATCTGCTAAGTTCAGTGATTTTGATACACATCCCGGATCATTTGAAGATACTATGCCATTGACTGTAAAACTTTATGCATCGCCATGCGACGGTTCAATAATAGGCGGCGAAGTATGGGGTGGAAAATCTGCCGGCGAAATGATAAATACAATCAGCCTTGCAATTCAAAAAGGAGTAACTGTTTACGAGTTTATATCTTTTCAAATAGGAACACATCCTTTATTAACAAGTGCTCCTACAAAAACAATTTTGATTAAAGCAGCCGAAGGTATAATGGCACAAATAAATAAATAATGACCAAACAGAGTAGATAATAAAAAAGTACATCAGGGAAATTATGTTACGTTCTGATGTGCTTATTATTGACAGAACATATTTATATTTATTATATTAAGATTAAAAATTTAGATAAAAATAAGTTAATTAATGAAGTACGTAATTATTTAAAAATCCTAATAGCAAAAAGAATAATTGACATCAAAATTAATGAACAATTATAAAATATCTTTAAATAAATGAGTTGTGAATTTGTATTAATTCATAAATGGAGGAAAATATTATGGAAAGTTTAATGAATTTGTTTGATGATCTAAATTGGGAAGATGCGAATGAATATTTCAATGAAACAAAAAGAAAGGTATTAAGAGATGAAAATGGCTGTAGAACTGTTTTGTTAAAATTACCAAAAAACTTTTATATGGCTCCGCATTCACACATTATTACTGAGCAACATTTTGTTCTCAAAGGAGAATATACAAGCAAAGGTAAAAGTTTTCCTGTAGGTTCTTACCAGATTTTTTCGAAAGGTGATGATCATGGACCGTTCGAATCAGAAAATGGAGCTTTGATCTTGGTCATTTGGGATCCAATAAGGCTAAAAAATAAAAATAAACTACTATTAACATTAAAGGATGTAGTAAACATTATCTCAAAGATAAATTATCCTGGTATTAAATATTCATTGACTGACCTTGGAATCGCAACAGATATCAAATTAATCGAGAACAAGGTTGTATTGGTTTTTGCATTTCCTTTTACTCACTTACTTGTTGATAGTGAGCTTATTAAATCTGTTTCACAACCACTTCATGACTTAGATTTAGACTTTGAATATGAGATTAGAATGATGACAGAAGAAGAAAAATCAAAATTTTTACAAATGGAAGCTGAAGCATCAAAAGGTGAATAAAATGTTTTAGGATAACAAGTATGATATAGGTTATTAATTAAAATAAATGCATCATGTTAAATTTAAAAAACAATTTCATTTTTGCTCCGGTAAAAACCGGATATGGTGATTCTAAAGGAAATATCAGCAAAAAACATATTGATTTTTATCTCGGACGAAGTAAGTTTTTAGGAGCCATGACTTTGGAGCCTCTTTATATGGAAAAAAGTCTTCGCGAACTGCCAACTCAGATTGGTATTGATAATGATGATAAGATCGAAGGGCTTAAAAACCTGATATCAGAAATACATAAAAATGAAACAAAAGTAATTGCACATTTAAATCATCCGGGGAGAATGGCAAATCCCAAAATCCCCGGAAATATTTTTCTTTCATCTACAGATAAGGCTTGTGAAAATGGAGGCGCTAATCCAAAGACAATGGATAAAGCTAACATGCAAGATGTTATAGAATTATTTAAAAACTCTGCAAT
>JAUVUS010000326.1 GCA_030600865.1 Bacteroidales bacterium
AACGACATGTTCAATAATAAAACACGAGCTTTTTATAATGCGGCAATGTTGATGCAATTGAGTGCTTTACCTGAGAATGAAACCATTGAGTTTTTAAAAAACAGATTTGCCTTGTCAAATATTACAATTGATGATTCTACGGCTGTATTTCTTATCGAACAGGCAGGAAATATTCCCTATTATATACAACTGTTAGCCGCAGAAGTATGGCAATATTTAGTATCAACAACAAAAGATTTAAACACAGATATTATTGCTATATGCGCGGAGGGTATTGTGGATTTGAAAAGCGATTACTATTTTGAGCTTTACGACAGGCAATCGTCGTATCAAAAAAAATTATTGAAATCTATTTTAATATGTGGCGAAAATGTTTTTTCGGCAGAATACGCGAAACGATTTCGTTTATCCGCAACATCAACTACTCAAAAAGCACTGCTGGTATTGGTAGAAAACGGTATTGTTGAGAAAGTGGAAGGAACGTACTTTATAGGCGATCCATTTTTTAAACGATTTCTTTTGCGTTACGCCTAATAGCGTTACGCCTGCAGGCGTAAAAATGGTTTTTGCAAAACCATGTCCCCGATAATAGATTGAAGAAAATAATAAAATTTTATTGCAAGAAATTTCAGTATGTAAGGATTCCTTACTAACTACCCGGGATAGAAAAAAATACAAGACCAAACTTTACAACCTTGATGTAATTATTTCAGTAGGTTACCGGGTTAAATCTAAACGTGGTACTCAATTTCGGATTTGGGCAAATAAAATCTTGAAAGAATTCTAAAGTATATTAAATATGAATAATCTCTTAAATGACAAGAAGTTAGATTATATTCTTCAATTAGGTGAAGGCCAGTATATAGAATTCAAAGAGTCTCTTGATAAAAACTTAGCCAAAGAGATTGTTGCATTTGCAAATTCTTCAGGCGGTATTATTTATCTTGGAATTACCGATTCAAATGTAATAAAAAGTATTTCTATTACAAATAGGTTAAAATCACAAATCCAGGATATTGCTCATAATTGTGATCCCTCAATTATTATCTCCTTAAGCGAAATTAATAATGTCCTTGCTGTCGAAATTAAAGAAGGAAACAACAAACCTTATTCTTGTTCTACCGGATTTTTTATGAGAATGGGAGCCAATTCCCAAAAAATGAGCAGAAATGAAATATTGGAACTAGCAATTAAATCCGGTAAAATTCGTTTCGATGAGCAAGTTTGTTATAATTTTGATTGGAAAGATTTTGATAATGAAAAATTTGAATACTACTTAAAACTTGCAAAAGTTTCTAATAATCTGCCAAAAAAAGAAATCCTGAACAATCTTCGCGTTCTTACCAGTGAAGGCTTTACAAATGCAGGCGTTTTGTATTTTGCTAAAGAACCATTTAAGTATATCATCAGTTCCAAAATAAGATGTGTCCATTTTAATGATGATAAAAGAATTGATATACTGGACAAAAAAGTTATTGATAGGGGCATTATTGGCAACATTGAATTTGCTGTCGAATATCTTAAGGAACGTGTCCCTGTTCGATATAAAATTAATAAACTTGCCAGAGATGAATTCCCTGAATATCCCTTAGAAGCATATAGAGAAGCTATCGTAAATGCCGTAATACATTTTGATTATTTTCTAGGAGATACTATTGCTATTGAAAAACTAAAGAATAGTATTATTATTAATAACAAAGGTGAATTACTTTTCCCAAAAAAAGATTTTGGTAAAAGAAGCGAAGCCAGAAACAGACTGCTCGCTGATTTGTTATCAAGAACTAATTTTATGGAAAAAGCAGGAACAGGTATTAAACGCGTTAAAGATGCCTGCTCAAAAAACGGAAATAAAATTTTATTTGATTTTACCGACTCTTTTTGGGTAACAATTGAGACGAATAAAGATGGAGAGGCCACGGATAATGTCCCCGATAATGTCCCCGATAATGTCCCCGATAATAGATTGGAGAAAATATTAAAAATAATTGGGAATAATAATAAAATTTTATTGCAAGAGATTTCAGACCAATTAAATGTTTCAAAAAGAACAATTAGAAGAGACATTGAAAAACTAAAACATCAAAATAAAATTAAACGCATGGGTAGTGAAAAAAGCGGACAGTGGAAAATTTTGTAAATGATGATTGACAAATGTTAAATGACAAATAACAAAAAGCAACAGAAAATAGTTTTTAAGCACTTCTGACAATTCAGTAATTCAGCAATTTATCAATATAACAATTTAACCATATAACACATTCAGCAATTTTACAATTTTACAAATCACCTTAAACCATAAACCATAAACTAATTAACAATTACATAAACAAGATAAAAGGAAAAAGGAAAAAATTATTAATCCCTAATTAAACTCAAAACAAACTTATACTTTTTACCTGTCTGCCGATTTATTCGCCGTAGGAGAACAGGCAAGCTTTTCACTTTTTACTTTTTACTTTGTACTTTAAACTTTAAACTTTTTACCTTGTACTTTTTACTTTATCCTTTTTACCTTTTACTTTAAACTTTGAACCTGAAACCATAAACCGCAAACCATATACCTTAAACCGTATACCATAAATAAACAAGAGCAAAAATTTAATGACAGAAAAGGAAATTATAAATATCATTAAACAAGGCGAAAACGAAAAAGTTGAGTTTAAATCAAACTTTAACAATGAAACTATTGTTAGTCTGAGTGCATTTGCCAATACAAAAGGAGGCATGGCAATCATTGGCATTTCTGATCGGGGCGATATTAAAGGGATTTCAATAAATAAAGAGTCGGTTAAAACCTGGATAAATGAAATTAAACAAAAAACAGAACCTTCTATTATTCCTGATGCGCAAATTATTACCATAGACAATAAAGCCCTTGTTGTTTTTTCTGTACAAGAGTTTCCAATTAAGCCTGTTTCAGCAAGAGGAAGATATTATATTCGTAAAAACAATTCGAATCATTTATTACCACTGGATGAGATAAATAATTTATATCATTCGTCACTTCAAACATCCTGGGACAGTTATGAATATAAAGGAGCCAATATAGATGATATAGACTTTGAAAAGGTACTGCTGTTTATTAAAAAGGTGAATGATAATGGAAGATTCAGTTTAAACGGAACACCATTAGAATGCTTAACTAAACTTAAATTAGTTATAAATAATAAACCTACGAATGCGGCAATGATTCTTTTTTCAAAAGAAGAATTATTTTTCAATGTACATGTGGGAAGATTTAAGACTCCATCGTATATTATAGACGATAAAATGATCCGTGGTAATTTATTTGATATTGTTGAAGATACCATGCGGTATATTATTGGTCAAATAAAAGTAGCTTTTGAATTTACAGGCGCTATCCAGCGAAATGAGATTTTTGAATATCCAATTCATGCTTTACGAGAACTGGTATTAAATGCTATTGTACATCGTGATTACACCAAGCCTACCGATATTCAGATTAAAATATTTGACAATTCGATTTCAATTTTTAATCCCGGAAAATTATTTGGGGGTATTACCATAGAAGAACTAAAAACAAATTATTATCAATCAAGAACCCGAAATAAATTAATTGCTGAATCTTTTTATCTTACAAAAGATATTGAGAAATATGGAAGTGGGTATATCAGAGTAAGGGAGGCTATTCGTGAGTATCCTACCATGAAATTTGATTATAAAGAAATCGGCGACGGATTCTTAATAAGCTTGAGTTATACTAATCAAAAAACAACTTCGCTTGTTGCAAAGAATGACGGATTAAATGAACGACAAAAAATCTCAACAGAAGATATTAAAGATAATGTCGGAGATAATGTCGGAGATAATGTCGGAGATAATGTCGGAGATAATCGCTTGCAGAGAGTATTAGAATTAATTATAGAAAACAATCAAATATCGGCAAAACAAATTTCTGAAATACTAAAAGTAACAAGTCGTACAATAGAAAGAGATATTGAAAAACTAAAACAACAAAATAAAATTAAACGCATGGGTAGTGAAAAAAGCGGACAGTGGAAAATTTTGTAAATGATGATTGACAAATGTTAAATGACAAA
>JAUVUS010000312.1 GCA_030600865.1 Bacteroidales bacterium
GGAAAAAGCAATACAGCAATGCTTGTTCCTTGTGCCTGGTGCTGAGTAAAGCCCAGAATAAAAACCAATGCAGGCACTATTATTATTCCTCCTCCTAAACCTAATGATCCTCCAACAATTCCTGCTAAAAAACCAAGAACAATAAGTAAAATAATTTCGTTTATACTCATAATAATGTTTTTTAAAAATCTAAACTTAGTGAGAAATAGAAAATCTGAGATGTTATTTGTTGATTCTCAATTCCCCATGCCCAATCAAAACGGGCAAAATAACCAAATATCATAGCTCTTACACCAAAACCATATCCTGCAACAATTGGATCACGTTCTGTATCTAGTGTAATCACTAATGATCCACGTTCAATTACATCTTTGTCGTATGCATTTTCATCGGAATAAGGCGACCATCCACTCCATGCAGTACCTACATCAAAGAAACCAACTACTTGCAAATTTGACCAAAAAAAGGAATTGATTGGGTAATTTGAAAAATATTTAACAACAGGCAAGCGCAGCTCAGTATTTATGAGTGCAAAATTATTTCCGTTTCTTATGTTTTGCGGGAATCCTCTGAGGTTTGTTGCAACTGCCTGATATGCATAATTCTCATCTTCGTTTATTGGTATCTCATTTAAAGGAATAAAGGTTGGTGTAGCTTGAGAAAAGTTGGTCCAGTTATCAACACCGCCTAAATAATAAATTAACTTACTATTACCAAACGAAGTACTTGCCGCTATACGAGAAGCAAAAATCAAATCACGATGAACTTTCTGATAATGTCTAAAATCGGCACCAATAACAAAGAGGTCCATTTTTGATTTGTTAACTTGATTATAGTATTCACCAAAAACTTTATATCGCGTACCATTATAAAGATTAATGCCTTTGCTGATGGTATTATCAAAAATGTAATCGAATTTTATTCCGGCCCAGGGCTTATGTACATCCGGGGCTTGTAAACTATTTCTGTCGATAGCTAAATAGGTTTGTCTATCATGCCTTAGAACTAAGGTCCCTTTTAGGGCTGTTATCTGACTAAAAGGAATAGTTCGAAGGTACATTAGTTTATTAGTTTGAGTTTTAGAAATAAAAAATTCGGTTATGTTTTCAAAACTTTGTCGATGATAAATAAATTGTTCGTCAATTTTTCTTTTTAAATTCTCTAAACTTATTAAATATTCATTACTGTTAAAATCAGCTGAGAATCTTACACCTGCAATAATTTTGTAATCTTCTAATAAATCATATGCGCCGATTTTAAATAAAACATTAAATCCGGGGTTAAAATATACTGCACCTCCGGTAAAAGCCTGATAAGTTGAGTAAAAAAAAGCTAAAATCTACCTGGCCAACAACATGATCAGTGTAAAAAGTGCGTTGATAAATTTGAATTTTAGGGATTAATTTTTGTGATTTAGAATTGTCAGATTTTATGCTGTCATATTTATAGCTAAAGTAAGATTTTTCTATTTCAAAAACGTAGTGGTTAATATCAACATAATTATCTTCTTTTGAGAAAATCATTAGTGAATCAAGACCTGGTTTTGGTTTAGGATCATATACACTTAAGCTATCTTCTGTTTTGTATTTTTCATTAAGTAATTTACGGTATTTTGTCTCTTTTAAATTAACATCTTTTTCGAAGGGATCTTGACTCAGTAAACGATTGTAAACGGCATAATTTCCATTGTCGAATTTAATATATGAATAAGTTTTTTTGTTTTTACTTAAATGATGTTCACTAATATTTCTTGAAAAATTAGTTAGTGGTTTTTCCTTTAAAAAATACCTGTAATGGATGGTAGTATCAATAAAATTAATAGTACTATCAAATTTGCCGTAAAAAAGATTGTTAATTCCATTCAGGTCATTTAAATAATAATATTCTTGATTTTTGATTTCAAAAGGATTCACTTCATTCTGATGCATACTGCTGGTTAATCTTGATAACACGGGGTTGTTATTTTGATAATCATAAACAAACAAGTCGAATTGATGACCAAAGTTTGAATTTTCTGATATTAAAATGTCATTTAATCTGTTCGAAGAAAAAATTATTTTAGTTGAGTTATTAATAAATCGGGAATGAAAATCGTCTGCCAGATCATTTGTAATTTGTTTGCTTATCGATGATGCAATATCGAAAACATAAATATCAGTTTTGCTATCTTTAACAGCAGAAAACACCATTTTTGAACCGTCATCTGAGTAAGAAAAATTAAGGATTTTGTCAAAATATAAAAGATTTCTTTCTGTTATTTCGCTATTTTCAAGTATATACTGAAGAAGCTTTAATCCACCGTCTTTTTCTATAATTATGGTTAATATTTTTCCGGAAGGGTGCCATTCAATTACAGGGTAGGTATAATCATTTATCTGTTTGATTTTATGACCATGTTTAAATATTTTCTCTGACTTATCTAAAGCTGAATTGTAAATCCAGATTTTTACCTGCCCAAGTTCGTTGCTTACGTATGCTATTAGTTCTCCATCAGGACTGGCTTTAACCTGACTGTAATACAATGACGGTTTGTTTTTGTGTAAGATGCTTTGATTTAATGATGAGTCGTAAGTATACGATGACTCATCACCAAAATATTCGTTGTAATATTCAAGCCATTGTTTTGAAATTTCTTTAAAAGGTAAGCCCAGAACATTTAATACTGCATTGTTAGCTCCTTTGTTAACTCTTGTCAGATAAATAATGTCTGTAATAACTGTATTACCATAATAGTCATTTATATATTTCCAAAACGAATGGCCCGCATATATAGCATCATCGCCGGTTAGTCGGTTGAATTTTTTATATCGATTATTAATAATGCCATCTTTAACTCTATTCTCAATTTCAGGACTCCATTCTTCGGAAAGATAGGAAGTTAGTCCTTTTAAATACCATTCCGGTAAATTGATCATTGATGAGTTAGCAAAGTTTTCAGTAAGTCTGTTTCCATAAAGCATTTCCATTATAATAACTTCAGCAATTACTGATCGCATTTGCTTTAAATATTCTTGATGATTGCCTTGAAAATATAAGCTGACTTTGTTATTACTGATTTTGGTTATACCACCTGTGTTGTATTCCTCTTTTCCTGTAACCAAATTAATATTACTTTGCCTGAAGTCTGAAAATTTATTATAAACCAGGAATGTTAATCGCTTATTTAGCGAATGATTTAATTTTTCTTCAAGCCTGAGTATTTCCTGAGTAGCATTTTCTCCGGTAAATCTTGCAATTGCTTCTCCATCCTGATTAAAATAAGTATCAAATTTATCGTATCTGTAAAATGACCAGTAAAAGTCGTTATATTGCACCCGGTTTTTCCCAAAGTTCATTTGGTGGCCATTATAAAATTGCCCATATATATTTGAGGAAATAAGGCTGCAAAAAATGAAAACTATTATTAATAAAAATTTATTCAAAACCTGGGAGCTAAAATTTTGTTATAAAAATAAATTATATTTTTGGTTTAATTTACCACAATAATATTAAAAGTTAAAGTTTGTTAACGATTATAACAGCTTATAAGTAATTATTACTTTTGCTTTGTAGTTATAATATTTGAAATAATAATAAATAAAATAGAGTTATGAAGAGATTATTTTTAAGTATCGTTTCTGTACTTATCCTATTTAGTTTTGTAAATGCACAACAAAAAGGGGCATTTATTTCATTTGAAAAAGAAGTACATGATTTTGGAAAAATTAAAGAAAGCAATGGTAAGGTAGAATATAAATACATATTTACTAACACTGGTGATGCCCCACTAATAATTAACAAAGTAAAAGCATCCTGTGGTTGTACTTCTCCAACCTGGACCGAAAAACCAATTATGCCTGGACAAAAAGGTTTTGTTAGTGCTGTTTTTGATCCTTCAAGACGGCCAGGGGCTTTTAATAAAAGTATTTTTGTAGAGACAAATACAAATCCCGGAAGAAAGATATTAAGAATAAAGGGCGAAGTATTGCCCCGGGAAAAAACTATTGAAGATTATTATCCTAAAACATTGGGTAAGTTAAGATTAGAAACTAACCATTTTGCGTTTGTTCGTGTATATAATAATCAGATTAAAAAAGACACCTTGAAAATTTATAATTCTTCGGATTCAGATATGAAGATAACTTTCTCAAAACTTCCTGCATATCTTAAATTTGATGTAGTTCCTATGGTATTGAAGCCGGGCGGAAAGGGTTATATCCTAGGAACATATAATGGTTCAAAAGTAAACGA